>JAWOMQ010000168.1:0-5240 GCA_033852415.1 Bacteroidota bacterium | reverse complement strand
GCAGTGGTTCCCAGCAGAGGCGCAAGGGTCAGATGAGCAACCCTGATCCAGTCGCTGTCCGGTGAGAATGTTACCACATGGCCACCTGCCACTGCGACGCTTTGTTTCCCATAAAACACCATTGCCGCAAGAACGAGGATGGCGGCATTCACGAAGAATGCGGCCCCCAGCGCAACGACCGAGTCGATAGTATTGAATTGAATCGCACGGCGCATGGATGCCTCATCAGTCTGATATTTCCGGCTCTGGACCAATGCCGAGTGAAGATAGAGATTGTGGGGCATCACCGTTGCGCCAATGATGCCGATGGCAAGATAGATCATCCCGAACCGTTCAAGATGCGGGGGAAAAAACGATCTCCCCATCTCCAGAAAGTTCGGCTGGGTCTGAGGCAAAACGAAGATTTCAATAAAATAGCAGACTGCGATAGTGCTGATGAGCAGCAGGACAACGGCCTCAATCATCCGGATACCGTATTGTTGCAGGGCGAGCAAAAGCACGACGTCGAGCCCGGTAATGATAACCGCCCATAAAAGCGGGATATGGAACAGGAGATTCAACGCCACTGCACTGCCCAGAACTTCTGCCAGGTCGCACGCTCCGATGGCAATTTCAGAGAAGACCCAGTTGGGCCAGCGGCTCCATCGCGGATACCAATCGCGGCAGCATTGTGCCAGGTCTTTGCCGGTCACCACCCCGAGGCGGGCAGCGATCACCTGCATAAAAATCGCCATAAGACTGGCTAATCCGATCACCCACAATAAACCATATTTGAATTGAGCGCCGCCGAGCAGGTCGGTGCCCCAGTTTCCGGGATCCATGTACCCGACGCTGACCAGCAATGCGGGTCCGACAAATGCACGCCATTGCTGCCAGAAGCCGGCGCGAGAATGTGGAACAGATACGGTCCCGTGTATCTCTTCGAGCGAACGGTGCCCGGAGGATGAAATTGCATTTCTCTCATGAGCGGTGGTGGTTTGAGGCCGGAGATGTTCGTTCATACGCGTTCCACAAAGATCGCTTCGGCCATGCGCTGGCTGATGAAGCGTTGCTTCCTGCCGACTCTTACCAGAAGTGATCCGTCAAATTCCATTTTCTTCATAATAACAAGGGTGCGTTTCGGTATTAATCCCACTTCGGCCGCATGATGCAGGATATCCGGATGGCGATCACTGACACGGACAACGCGCAGGGTCCGGTCGCATTCGCTCGCCGAGAGGGAGGTTGAATCCGGCTTTCTGAGTGCGCCCCGGCTGTCGGGGATCGGATCGCCATGCGGATCCACAACGGGGTATCCCAGAAGTTTATCCAGGCGCGCGGTCAATTCATCTGACGTGGCATGTTCGAGTCGTTCCGCCTCGTCATGAATCTCATCCCAGCGGTAGCCAAGGTATTTCACGAGAAACATCTCCCAGAGCCGGTGCCGGCGGACCATGTTAAGGGCGAGTTTCATCCCGCTCTCGGTCAATGAAACCCCTCTATATGGCTCATGCCTGACGAGACGTTTCACCGACAGCTTTTTTACCATACCACTAACCGAGCCGTCCCCGATCCCGAGCAGATGTGCAAGTGCAGAGGTGGTTACTCGTTCCCCCTGCCGCTGAAGCTGGTAGATTCCTTTAATATAATCTTCAGTTGACTGGTCTTTTGCCATAGATTTGCCAGTTTTAGGAACTCCTAAATTTAAGTTTTGGAGAAGATAAAATCAACAAGAACGGTTATGACCCCATCTTATTCAAGCGAGTGGATTCCGGCCGGATATCATGGGATGGGTTTGTGAAGTAGCACTCTGGCGCCCATTTCGACAAATCTCCGATGTTGACAACCGAAGAATTTCTGAGTAACTTTGTACCATCAGGGGGTTGATCTTCTTACCGATTGCTCGTTCTTTTCCTATTTCGTACGTGCTGCCAGCAGGCGTAAACTGTTGACAACCAGCTCATTGGGCCAGTATATGATTGGACAGACGATTAGTCATTATAAGATCATTGAGAAGCTTGGCGAGGGGGGGATGGGTGTGGTGTATAAGGCTCATGACACCACGCTTGATCGGACCGTAGCCTTGAAGTTTCTACCATCGTACCTCACATCCGACAAGACAGAGAAGGAACGCTTTTACCATGAGGCGAAGGCTGCTGCGGCACTAAATCATAACAATATCGCCGTTGTCTATGAGATTGGTGAACACGAAAACCAGGTCTTTATCGCCATGGAATATGTGGAAGGCAAGACACTCAAACAGCTCGTGGAAGCCGAACCGTTACTGATAATGAAGGTTCTTGATATCAGCATACAGGTTTGCGAGGGGCTGGCTGCGGCTCATGAGAAAGGAATTGTCCACAGGGATATAAAGTCAGATAATATCATTGTGACATCGAAGGGTCAACCGAAAATTACGGATTTCGGTCTTGCGAAAGTCAAGGGAGCAACAAAGCTTACCAAGGCAGGTTCGACACTGGGAACCGTAGCCTATATGTCACCTGAACAGGCACAGGGAGAAGAAGTTGATCAGAGAACGGATATTTTCTCATTTGGTGTTGTGCTGTACGAGATGCTCACCGGCAGGCTTCCATTTCGGGGAGAACATCAGGCAGCGCTGATCTACTCAATTATGAATGAACAGCCTGCACCCGTTGCCCGATTCAACGAAAAAGTCACGCCTGAACTCGAGCACATTGTGATGAAAGCCCTTGCCAAGGATACCGATGAACGCTACCAGCATGCCGACGATATGCTGGCTGACCTGCGGAGCGAACGCAAGAAGCTGGAATATGCCAGATCAGGCTACATCAGAGCAGCAGAAGCCGCAGAAGCGCAGGCGGTTCGGCAACCACTTGTAACACCCGCGCTGAAGTGGCGGAGGAAGAGAATTATTATCAGCGTTGCCGCGATTCTTGCCATTGTCATTCTTGCCATAATTTTTAATCCCTTCAACTTCCAGATCACAACACAAAAGTCCGTCGCATCTGATCAGAATTCGCTGGCGGTGATGTATTTCCAAAACATTCCCGATCCCGCTGATAATGATCACACGGGAGAAATGCTTGCCGATCTCCTCATCACCTCCCTGTCGCAGACAAGAGGACTGGAAGTCATCAGCAGAGAACGGCTTTTTGACATTCAGAAAGAGCTCAAAGCCGATTCAAAATCCATCACACCAGGCACGGCAACGGAAATCGCCCGGCGCGCTGGCGTCACAACCATGCTGTTGGGGAGCATCCTTCAAACCGAACCTCAGCTTGCGGTTACGACACGTCTCATTGACGTCAGAAGCGGGAGAATAATAAATTCCCAGCGTGTCACAGGATTTCCAGTAAAACAAATCTTTCAGCTCGTCGACACACTGGCCTTGCTCGTTCGCGATGATCTGAATGTCGCAACAGCTGCAGCTGCGCCCGTAAAGCCGGTTGCTGATGTTACCTCGTCTTCACCCGAAGCATACCGGTCGTACGCTGAAGGTGTTGAAATGAATAAAAAGTACTTTACCGGGGAGGCGAAAACCGCGTTTCACCGGGCGATTGAACTCGACAGCAACTTCGCGATGGCATATTTTGGATTGGCGACGTTAAATTTGCTGTCTGATTACCAGGAGAAAAGGACCGCCCTGATCAAGGCATGGCAGCTGCGGAATAAGGCCGCCGAGCGGGATCGTTTAAAAATCGAAGCTCGGTATGCAAGTGATATAGAAAATGATCTGGTAAAATCCGCCGGCATCGGTGAAACCATCGTTGAAAAATATCCCCATGAACAGGCTTCATATGGAAGTCTCTCAGGTGCATATTACAACATGGGGGAGAGGGAAAAAGCCCGCCAGGCTATTCTGCGCGGGTTAAAATATGACTCGTTGGATAAGAGTCTGTGGAATCTTCTTGCATATGGCTCTGCAGGCAACAATCGCCGCGCCGAGGCCTTTCAATGTATCAACAAATATTTGGAGCTCGCACCCGGCGAACCTAATCCCTACGATAGTAAAGGCGAGCTCTATCTTGTGTTCGGGGAGCACGATTCAGCCATATACTGGCTCGAGAGAGCTATATCGTTCCGTGCTGATTTTGGGTCATCGGTCACTCTCGGCTATGTTACCCTCCTTCACCAGGATTATGCCGCTGCAGATGAACACTTTCTGCAGTACGGGTCTACATCCGACCAGGTACAGCGCATCGACGCTGAAAACAGCCGCCTCTTCATCCCCCTCCATAAGGGTCAACTGAATGCAGTCCGGGGAAAATTAATGTCAAAAATCGGCTTATTGAAATCTCAGAATCTCCAGGATGCGCTTGGCGAACTCTATTATTTTCTGACGCTGATCTCAGCAGAAGTCGGTGATTTCCCGGATATGGTGAAATATGCCCAACAACTCCGGCAAGTACGAATGCAGCAATCCAGCGACGATATATTTGCGCGTGGAATTCTCGCGTGGGCATTTGCAAAAAGTGGAAACATGCAAATGGCGTCGCAACTCATGGGTGAAATCAGAAAGAATATCAAAATGTCAGTGGTAGAGCAGCAGTCGATATGCGACTATACTGGCGCTCTTGTGGCATACGAGGATGGAAAATTCGATCTCGCAGTCGACCAGTTCAATAAAGCTTTTCAACATCTCTTCCCAAACCATGCGCCGCAGTTGAACTATGCAATCAGTCTTCTGAAGACGGGTCATCTTCAGGATGCAATACGCGAATTCCAGCGCACTACATGGTGGGTACCGATTTCCTTCCCTCCCATGAATCTCATGTTTCTTCCGCTCTCGGGTTCATTTGCATTTAACTCGGTCAAAGCACACTACTGGCTCGGAGTCGCCTATGAGCAGGTGGGAAAGAAGAAGGAATCCATGGGTGAGTATGAAAGATTCTTGGACCTCTGGAAGGATGCTGATTTCAAATCGCCCGAAATGCAGGATGCGAAGCTCCGGCTGACAAAGCTCAAAGGTGGAGCATGATCGGGCAGGTCATATCGCGTCATGCCGCAAGAATAAGGCATAAGATTCTGGAAACGCTTAGCGGGACTGACAAGGGAACAACGCTGTGATTGGGCAGACAATCTCACATTACAAGATAGTGGAAGAACTCGGTGAGGGCGGCATGGGAGTCGTATTTAAAGCCCACGACATGAAGCTCGAAAGAGACGTTGCACTGAAATTTCTTCCCCTGCAATTTTCCACTTCGAAAGAGGATAAAGATCGCTTTGTTCAGGAAGCAAGGGCGGCTTCTGCTATAAACCATCCAAATATCTGTACAATC
>JAWOMQ010000149.1:0-12376 GCA_033852415.1 Bacteroidota bacterium | reverse complement strand
CCATCTCTAGCTCGTCCCTTCTCCGTCGTCAATCATGAACTCCACAACCTGCAGTTCTCGCCCCGAGATTATTTCCAGTTCACCCGACTGGCAAGCCGGACATTGAGGTACAATGAGATCTGTTTGGAATTCATGACTGCACACCTGGCATTTTTCGACAAGCGGCACCTTTTCGATAAGCAGTTTCGCATTATGCAGTTGTGTCCCCTCAGAAACCACACCAAAGCAAAACGTCAGCGAGTCAGGGACGACGCCCGACAACTCTCCTACACGGAGCTTCACCGAAGAAATAATTCCACGCGTTTCCGGCGGAATTCCTTGTTGAACTATCTCCACAATATTTTGCGCGATCGACATCTCATGCATAAAGTGGGTGCTCCTGAAGCAGTTATCACAAAAAATGGGCCATTGTCAGGCCCATCAATCAGCAACATATTCTATCATTAATCAATTCTCTGCAATATCTTATCATTTTCTTAATTCCTCACCCAGACTCCTATCAATGTTGAGAACTTCAACAGTTTTACAGAACGGAAGGTTTCAGACTATTCGACAAGAATCTCATCCACAAAGAGCCAGGAGTCTTCTCCGGCACCCGGATTTCCTTCCCGAATCTTTCCGGCGTTTTCTGCAACCACACGGATGAATCTCCCGACGCGCTCACCCAATTGTATGACGGCATCGTGTCCTAATCGATTGGTGTCGGAGAGAAACATCCTCTTGATGCTCGTCCAATTCGTCGAATCGTCTGACACTGATATCACGATACTCTTTGGAGGATAGATCCAACTGGCAGGGGCATTAAAAAAACCAATCGTGATTTTCGAAAATTCTTCGACCTTTCCCAAATCAATAACGGCATCAAGGTCGGGGCCCCAGAAGCCGATCCAGTTCTGAATAAACCGGTTAGAATCACCCCTGACTCCATCCACGAGTGTGAACGCGCCGCTCCCCGGATAATTTTCATGGGGAGGAGTTTTGAGAACGATGGGTTTTCCTGTGGCCTTGGATATCGAGAAACTTTGTTCCATTCGATTGCCCAGGATTTGTGCATTCTGGAGATAGCAAAATTTCACGACACCGCTTTGAGTTATACGTATCGGTTCCCGATAGGTCGATGAAGCAGCTGACACTTCAGAACCGTCGGTAGTATATCTGATTCCGGATGAATCGAAGGGTGTGGACAAACGGAGAAGCACACCCGCGCCATCCGGAGCCCGGCTCACACTGGTTTTGATTTCGTAAACAGCTCGTGAGTAGTTCACTTCCATTCGATTGAGAAGCGCAAAATGTGCAGACAGGCGACGAACGAAATCATTGTAATCCCGGTTTGCTTTCGGTGTCCAGTCGACTTCAGCCAGAGCAGCCATCCGCGGAAGAACCATATACTCAACCTGTTCAGGGGTCGTGATGTATTCTGTCCAGACATTTCCCTGAGCCCCCATTATGCAACCTTCTTCCCCGGGGGTCAATTCTGATGGGACCGGCTCATAGGAGTACACGCGATCGATCGGAGTGTATCCCCCGATCGCAAGTGGTTCGAATTGTGGGGAACCCTGATAATAATCGAAATAGCAGTACCCGCCCGGCGTCATCACGACCGAGTGTTTCAACCTGGCGGCCGCCACGCCGCCTTGGATTCCACGCCAGCTCATGACGGCAGCATTCGGGGCAAGACCACCCTCCAGAATCTCATCCCACCCGATTATCTGTTTACCCTTTTTATTGAGGAACTTCTCGATCCGCTCGATAAAATAGCTCTCTAGCTCGTTTTCATCTTTCAAATGTTCTCGTTGAATGACGGCCTGACAAACAGGGCATTTCTTCCATCGGTCTTTTGGTACTTCGTCTCCGCCGACATGAATGTATTTCCCGGGAAACAAGTTACAGACTTCCGATAGCACATCTTCGAGGAAATTGAAGGTCTCTTCCTTTGTGCAAAAGACATCCTCATAAACCCCCCACGCCTTACCGACTTCAAATTGGCCTCCGGTGCACGAGAGCTCAGGATAGGATGCCAGCGCGGCCACAGAATGGCCTGGCATTTCAATCTCTGGCACAATCGTGACATGTCGTCCAGCCGCATAATCGACAATGCCTCTAATCTCATCCTGCGTGTAAAAACCTCCGTACCGGATCGAGTCAAATTTCTGCGCATCGAATGGTCCAACCATCGATCCATTTCTATAGGCACCTATCTGCGTGAGTTTCGGGTATTTTTTTATTTCGATTCGCCATCCCTGGTCGTCCGTGAGGTGCCAGTGGAACACATTCATCTTGTACATGGCGATGAGGTCGATGTATTTCTTGATGAACTCGACTGGAAAGAAATGCCGCGAGACATCCAGGTGCATCCCCCGCCATCGAAAACGAGGGAAATCTTCTATTTCCAACGCGGGAATCATCAATTTGCCCGACGAGCGAACCGGGAGAATTTGGAGAAGTGTCTGGACACCATAGAACACTCCCGCCCGATCGCCTTCGATAATAACATGCTCGTTATCAATCCTCAACGTGTAGCTTTCAGCATGGTGGGCGTCATCTTTGGATAAGACCAGCGTAATGCCGTGCTCTGTGGTGTCGGACGATTGCCGGATCTGAGGACTTAGATGATAATAGCCTCCGAGGCAATCACCCAGGTAAAATGCTTCTGGTGCGAGGTCCGATGCGGTGTATCTGATTGAAACGTCAGGTATAACTTCGAATGTTCCGGCCCTGCGATGTAGTGACGTGGGTTTTGGGATGACAGGAAGGATGGTAGTGGTATCTTCCTCCAAACTTGCAGCATCAGAGCTAAGAGTTGCGGCAAGAACAATCAGCATAATAATAAGTCTCATTGTGAGTCAGATTCCAAAGTATCGGTTAGAAAATTCAATGTCCAGCCAGTATTCAACCCGTAACCGATCCGCGATACAGATTAGCTACTCTCTTTTTAGATCCTCAACCATGGCGTGGTTTCAAGCTGAGAATTTTAGGCTTAGCCGCTTGACAGCTTCCAGCGTTGGCTCAATCACCGTGCCGCTTCCTGCAACTTTCATTGCACTGCCAATATCCTTCAACCCGTTGCCGGTTAGGAGGCAGATAACCGTTTCGGATGACCTGACAAGACCATCTTTGACTGCTTTCTTCAAGCCCGCGAAGGCAGCAGAAGCGGCAGGCTCGGAGAATATTCCTTCGCCGCGCGCGAGCTCAGGAATTGCTGCAAGAATTTCCTCGTCTGTCACTGTGATATACATCCCACCGGTCTCTCGTACAGCGCGGACCGCCCGCACCCCATCGCGCGGCAAATCGGCGCTGATTGAATCGGCGATGGTTTGCGCATTCACGCGATCTATTCTTTCAGTACCAGCCTTCCACGCATTATAGCAGGCCGCAGAATGTTCTGCCTGAACACCAAAAAGTTTTGGCATCTTGTCGATCCAGCCCAGCCCGAGCAAATCCTGCAATCCCTTCCATATGCCGGCAATAATGTTGCCATCGCCCACAGAAACGAATATGGAGTCGGGCGCTTTCCATCCGAGTTGTTCGCACAATTCGATCGATGCGGTTTTTTTGCCTTCAACCGTGTAAGGATTATATGCAGTGTTGCGGCAGTACCAGCCAAATTCCCTCGTTGCATTCAGGCACAGATCGAAAGCCTGATCGTAGGTCCCCTTCACCAAGATAACGCGGGCCCCGAAAATCAAGAGTTGAGCAATTTTCGCAGGCGGGGCGGTCTGGGGGACAAAAATCACTGCGGGCATTTTTGCGGCCGCCGCGAGACCCGCCAATGCCGCACCTGCATTGCCCGTGCTTGCCGTAGTGATAATCTGGACGCCAAGCTCCCGGGCCTTCGCGACCACGACCGCGCTTGCGCGATCCTTAAACGACGCGGTCGGATTCCGACCATCGTCCTTCAGGTACAAATGCGTCAACCCAAGCTGTCTGCCCAATGTGGTCGAATGATAAAGAGGAGTCCAACCGACCTGCAGAGGTGGAGCTGATTCGAGGGTATTGGCGACGGGCAAGAGTGCAGCGTAGCGCCAGATGGAAAAGTCGCGTGAATCAGAAACTGCACGCGGTGAACTCACAGCACTGATTTTTTGAAGATCGTAAATCGTATCGAGGATGCCGCTGTCCGAGTGTCGTGGACAGACGTAGCGCGTCGTCTTTGGATCATATTCCGAACCGCACAGTGTGCACTTAAAATGATAGGTCATGGTGAGGACCTACCCCGGAAAAATATGAGTACCGGTTTCACCGCGCAAAGCACGCCCGATGTTCTCCGGATTTGTGATAACCGCATGCTTGCCGCCTGCCTCGAGATACCATATAATTGCTTGAATTTTCGGTGCCATTGATCCTTTGGCAAAGTGTGTACCCTCGGCAAGATATCGCTTCGCCTCACTGAGCGTCATTGAATCTATCCATTTCTGATCGGGCTTCCCGAAATTGATAGCAACTTTCTCCACGGCAGTAGCGATCAGGAACAAATCGGCCCGGACATTGCGTGCAAGGAGACTGCAGGCAAAATCCTTGTCAATAACTGCCGCAGTCCCGCGGTATTCACCCTTGCCAACATCGATCACCGGAATCCCGCCGCCTCCAACAGTGATGACAACTACACCTTCCCGGAGAACAGCTTCAATAGTCGACTGCTCGACAATTTCCGCCGGAAGAGGCGATGGAACAACCCGCCGCCAACCCCGGCCCGCATCTTCGACGACACTCCAGCCCATTTCGTTCTTCCGCCGCATCCCTTCCGCCGCGTCCATAAAACCACCGATAGGTTTTGAGGGATTTTTAAATGCCGGGTCATTTTGGTCTACCAGGACCTGAGTGATTATTGTCGCGCATCGCTTGTTGACGCCCCGATGATATAGTTCATTCTGCAGCGCCTGCTGCAACTCGTATCCGATCGCCCCCTGGGTGTCTGCTCCACAGACGTCGAGTGGGATTTCATGCATCCCTTCGACCTTGGCTGAGATCTCCGATCGGCGCAGTACGAATCCAACCTGCGGTCCGTTGCCGTGACCAATTGCCACATCCCAGCCCTGCTCGATCATATCCGCGATATGCTTGGCAGTTTCCCGTAATGCATCTTCCTGGTCTTCCACGGTCTGATGCGACGCATCTCTGATAAGCGAGTTGCCGCCAATCGCGACGACGGCAAGCTTGCGCTTAGGCCGGTTTTCTTTGCGCGATACCCGTTTTGTGGCCTTCTGTTTTGCCTTCTTTTTCGATACCATTGTACGTTCCTTCACATAGATAGGGTGAGATGTCCAAACCTGACACGATTGTCCGACGCCACGGCTGTTCAGCTCATCGTGAGCGCCATGACCGCTTTTTGGACGTGCATGCGATTCTCCGCCTCGTCGTAGACGACAGAATTTGGTCCGTCCATCACCCCGTCGGTCACTTCGATGTTACGATCGGCTGGGAGCGGATGCATGTAAATTGCATCTGGTTTTGCCAGTTTCAATCGTCTCTCATCCATAATCCATGATGAATACTTGTTGATGATTTTAGCCCCCTCCTTTTCGTCCTGGGTATGAACCATTGCTCCCCAGGATTTTGCATAGATAATGTCTGCACCCTTGCACGCCGCATCCATATCATCCACAACCTCAAAACCAACTCCGGCTTTTTTCGCCTCATCCCGTGCCTGTTCCATAATGCCCGGCATCAATTTGAATTCAGGAGGATGCGCAAGGACAAGGTCCACGCCAAAGCGCGGCATTTGCAAGATGAGCGATTGAGGAACCGACATCGGCTTCTGATATGATGAAGCGTACGCCCATGACACCACCATTTTCTTGCGGCGCAGATCACGCCCTTTCTTTTCTATAGCTGTCATCAGGTCGGCGAGGATTTGGAACGGGTGATAGATGTCGCACTGCATATTAAGAACGGGGACGCGTGAATATTTTGCAACATCATTGATGTACTTATTCCCTATTTTCCAGTCCACATGACGAATTGCGATCGCATCAAAATAGCGTCCAAAAATCTCTCCAATTTCCTTCGGTGTATCACCATGGGCAATTTGTGTAGACCGTGATTCAATGAACGCCCCGTGCCCGCCAAGTTGAGCGATCCCCGCTTCAAATGAACCGCGCGTTCGGGTGCTCGAGAAGAAAAACATCATTGCAAGAACTTTATCGCGTAGAATCGGATGTGTTTCATTCAACGCCCGTTTGCGCTTCAAATCAAATGCCACCTCGAGGACGGTTTCAACTTCTTCTTTGCTAAAATCAAGATCGCCGATAAGATCGCGGCCGTGTAGAAACGATTGCATAATAGTATCTCCTGTTTTTCCTATTCCTGAATGAATTGGGTGATCAATGCTCTCTTGGGCGGATGACCCCGGGGGGGCTCATCCGCGCGGAAAATCATTCGACTGCACCCAGGATAAGCGAGATCAATCCCATTTTCAGGACGACCCCGTAAAACGCTTCCTGCCAGTAGCGTGACCACCGGGTGCTATCAACGTCGGGTGGAATTTCATCCATGCGCGGGAGCGAGTGCAGCAGGATCATGTCGCCCTTCGCTTTTGCGACCAAAAGTTCACGCGTGATCTTGTAATTCGCCGGCGTCAACGGTTTTTCCTTGGCGACCTCCACCCGCGACTGCGTGTAATCCGCCTGTATGACGGGCTCGACGAGAATCACATCCGCATTCGCGATTGCTTGCTCTACATGATCGGCTTCAGCAAAGTTGAGACCGTACTGCCGGAAATCTGCTTTGTACTCTTCCGGCATGCGCATGTCTGGCGAGTTGGGAAAGAGCGCATTTGGCGGCGGGCCAACAAAGGTAACAGGGCAGTCAAATTGTGTTAGTGCATACCCGAGCGAATGCATCGTGCGCATACGCATATCGCCCACGGCGAGCCAGCGCAGTCCGTCGATACGACCTCGTTCGCGGAAAACTGTATACAGGTCGGTAAGGATCTGCGTCGGATGCTCACCCCAACCATCTCCGCCATTAATTACCGGGACTGACGACCATTTGGCCGCCTCATGGGGCGCTCCTTTTTGAAAATGCCGCATGGCGATCACATCGCCGTAAAATTCGAGCATCTTGACAGTGTCCTTAATGCTCTCTTGATAGAAATCGCCAGCCCGCGTCATCTTCGCGTCTGCGAAGCCCGTGACGTGTCCGCCCAGGCGGTGCATCGCCGCCTCATGGGAAAGGCGCGTTCGTGTGCTCGGTTGATAAAACGCTGTGACCAGGGTCTTCCCCTTGAGCATATCGCTATTCTGGCGATTGCGGGCAATCGGTTCCAAACGTTCCGCGACTTCGAATACGCGCATGAATTCGCTTCGTTCAAACTCCTTGAGCGACAAAATGTCGCGGCCTAAAAAACTACGCATTGTTTTGTTCTCCTTTTCTATTAATAATTATCAGATCCAAACAATTTCACTCTGCGCATCCCGAATGTATGACCGGTACAAAATCCAGAAGAATATGCATCCCCCAGATCCCGTCCGGCGATGCAAATGGACCGCACACGGGAGCTTCAGAGGGTAAAATTCCTATCGGGATTTTTCCACCTCGCGATTGAATTCTTCTATGAGTTTGTCAAAATAAACGACGTCCTTCTCAAAAATATTTCGCCAGTATCCCGGATCCCACTGCGCGTCAAGCTCTTCCGAGCGCTTGCCCTGTTGTTCAACCCATGTGAAATATTTCAGGTTGTGAATCGCCTTGCGATCGTAATATGTCAGCTCTTTGAAGAACTCCAGGTTTTGATGCAGGAGCGGTCCGGAATGGTCTTTTGCTGCCTGGAGAATCGAGTACTTTCCACGTCCTCCGTTCAACTCTTTCAGTCGGGACTGATATAGGTCTGTGGAATCGGTGAAAATCGTAAAGATGACATCACGTTCATCAAACTCATAATATTTCGCAGTTTTGATGGCTGACAGGAGATTGCAGATGGACGATATTCCGAGGATCGCGAGTTTGTCGCACTCCTTCTGTGAGACTCCCTCACCCTGAAGATATTTCTTCCCCTCTTTTTCATTGAGGAGTCTGAGAACTCTCATGCAATCTTCATCATCGATCGCTGCCACGGCGTCGGTATTCAGGGTATTATGAACCCAGGGAACGTGTTTATCGCCTATCCCCTCTATCCGATGCGCACCGAAACCATTCATCAATAGCGTGGGACATTGAAGGGCTTCTGTCGCCACCACTTTTAATTGTGGATACTGTTTCTTGAGATAATCCCCCGCGGCTATCGTCCCCGCAGAGCCGGTGGCCGATATGTATGCCGAAGCTCTGAGGTTTTTTCCCTTAAGAGAATCGAATACTTCTTCGATGGCGGGTCCGGTAATATTATAGTGCCATATTGGATTGCCAAATTCTTCAAATTGATTGAAGATGATGTTCTTCGGATCTTTCTTCAATTCCCAGCATTTATCATATATCTCCTTGACGTTTGACTCGGTGCCCGGCGTTGCGATGACTTCAGCACCTATTTCTCTCAACCACTTGAAACGCTCTTTAGACATTCCCTCCGGCAGGATTGCAACGCCCGTACAATCCAGCAATGCACAATCAAACGCTCCCCCGCGACAAAAGTTACCTGTGGATGGCCAGACAGCTTTATGGTCTTCAGGATCAAATTCACCGCTGACAAGTCGCGGCACCAGACACCCGAACGCCGCGCCCACTTTGTGGGCACCGGTTGGGAAGTACTTGCCGATTAACCCAATAATGCGCGCCCTGACTCCTGATATTTCGGGCGGAATCTCGAGATAGTTGACACTGCCAAACAGACCACTTTCTATATCGTTCTTCCACGTTATGCGGAAAAGATTGAGCGGATTTACATCCCACAAGCCAACCTTTGGAAGCTGCTTCTGAATTGCTTTGGGTACCAATTGCGGATTTCGCATCTGGGCAAAAGTGGGGATAACGATATTCTGTGCACGGCAGCGTGCAGCGGTTTTCTTGATGGTGGAGGGATTGAGCTTATGGATTATTTCTGACATGGTTCGTCTTTCTCATATATATTTATGAAAGCTGTTATCGAACAGTCATCCGAAATTATTAAAATGCATCAGATGCACCTGGTTTCAGTACTTCTGAAGTGCATCTGCACTTTTCATTCAGGCGACAAGATCATACCCATTAATTGAGACTGATGACTCGAAACGTTCAAACGGCATCGTGCACACAACACATTAAACCAGAAAAGCATAAGGAATCGTAAACTGGTGACAGCGTTTCAACGTGACACCGAGGTACGAACCGTGCCGCGGAATACGGCTCATCGCAATGGGCCAATGGCTCTTTTTTAATGTGATCTGCCCGCATTTTTATCAGGTCGTATCATCCCCTTTTAAAAGCCCGGACACTCGGGGAAATGAATGTCGAAAATATTCTCGTAAGATCCAACGTGGAGAATGAAAACCCGGGTTTCATGGAGCAGATTGATGGGCTTTACCAAAACGGCTTCCTTCAGCATTATGTACCTGCAAGCATCCTGATGATGATTGTCACTAACATATTGCGTCGGTCCAGTGTTACGCCTTTCCGTTCAGTTGTGCCACAAGTGCGGCATAGAACGCGGCCGCTCCGCTCAAATGCTCAATTTCACAGGATTCATTGGGTGCATGCGCACATGCTTCATTGCCGGGTCCAAAAAGAAGGCATGGAATACCATGCATGCCGGCAATTGCAACAGCATTCGTACTGTACGTCCACATCCCAGCGGGAAGAGTCTTGCCGAAAAGCGCTGCGTGCACATCGATAGCACTCTTGAGGTATGGCGAATTTTCGTCAAGAGCCCACGTCGGATAATATTTTTCAGTCGAATAGACCATTCCGGTATATGCTGCTTCCTCAAACTTGAGCACCTCAAGGTGGGCATCTTCACACCCTGCGCGCAGGATTGCTTTGTGAACTTCCGCGATAGCACTCTCTTTTGATTCGCCAGGAATCAATCTGCGATCTAGGACTATGTTCGCTCCATCCGGCACCGCGCAGCTTGATGGAGAAGAAGACGCAGCTCGAGTGACCGTGATTGAACCTTTACCGACCGACGGATCACTCGGTAACTGCCCATTAAGTTTTTCAATTTCGAGGGCGACGCGGGAAAGTTTGTAAATGGCATTATCGCCGCGTTCGGGAGTGGAGCTATGACAGCTTCGTCCCTTGACGTGAATACGCATTTCCATCCGTCCCCGATGACCCCGGTAGATGCGCATGTTGGTGGGCTCGGTAATGACAACAAGATCGGGCCGCAGCTTTTCTTCGTTGATCAAATACTGCCAAGAAAGTCCCTCACAGTCCTCTTCCATTACTGTTCCGGTAAAATAGACTGTCCACTGGTCGTTCAGGCACATGTCCTTGATCAGACGTGCGGACGTTAGCATCGCTGCCAAGCCGCCTTTTTGGTCGGCCGTTCCGCGCCCCCATACCTTTCCATTTTCGACTTTGGGCGTGAATGGATCGGAAGTCCATTGCGCGACGTCCCCCGCATAGACAGTGTCCACGTGCCCGTCGAATGCTATTTTTTTTGGCCCGTCACCGATGTGACCGACTATATTTCCGAGGCCGTCGATCCGGATTCCTTCTATTCCTGCATTTTCCATTTGGCGTTTGACGACCTGCACAGCCTCCTCTTCCTTCGACGAGAACGAAGGAGTCCGCACAAGGTCCATCAGGATCCGGACCGTTTCATCTTCCATCGCTTTCGCTCGGGTATAGATAGACTGGTACAAATTCATTCAGAAACTTTCGTCTTTCCCGCGCGAGGGAGAGATGTTGGCTACCACCCTAACGTCGTTGGATGCTGTTATCTCGCCTGCCTGTGAGCTGGCCGAATTCGTCAACAAGTTTTCTTCTACATCCTTTCCCATAGTTTGACGGTGAGTTCACGGGCGCGGGCATTGATCCGCTCTTCATCGATATCCGGGGCCAGCCGCTTATTCTCCATAAGAATCTTTCCGCCGGCGATCGTAGTGTCAACGGCAGATTGCGAAAGCCCGAAGGCAAGGTGACCGAGAAATGTCGTTTCATCAAACGGCGTTGGAGGATGATAATCTATCAGCACGACATCTGCACTATATCCCTCCTTCAATTCTCCAACATACGGCTTCCAATAGCGGTTCGCAATCGTTGCATTGTTAAAGACCAGCGTTGAGAGTGTTTCCATAAAACCCGCACTGGGATTACGCAGACTCAGGTGCTGTGCCCATAACGCAACACGCACTTCCTCCAGCATGTTTACTGTCATGGCATCCGTTCCAAGCCCGACAAGAACTCCCTTTTCCGCCATCCTGACGATATTCGCAACGCCAACTGCATTATTCATATTGGATTGCGGATTATGTACGACCGCGGTTTTGGTCGCCGCCAGCAAATCCAATTCATGGTCGTTGACATGCACACAGTGCGCGGCGATTGTGCTAGGACCGAGAATTCCGAACTTCTTAAAGCGTTCGATGACCCTCATCTTGTGATGTTGGATGCACTGTTCCTGATCTGAAGCCGCTTCCGCGGAATGTACATGGAACCCAACACCCAGTTCTTTTCCGAGTGATGCGGCCTTTTCCAGAGTCTTGTCGCCGATGGTGAACGACGCATGAAGACCGAATAAGGCTTTAAGCTGATTATCGCCGTGCACTTTACAGTGAGCGATGAAGTCTGCATTCTCCTTCAGGCCTGCCTGCGTGACAACGTCGCCATCGCGATCTGAGACTTCATAACATAATGATGCCCTAAGGCCGACCTCTTTCACAGCATCGGCAATTCTTGCCAAAGATCCCTCTGCAGCAAAAGGGCTCGCGTGGTGATCAATAAGAGTAGTTGTCCCATGGCGCACTGCATCCACAAGGGGTATCAGGGCACTATAGTATGAGTCCTCGACTGTCAGTTTCCTGTCAAGTTTCCACCAGAGGTTGCGCAGCACTTCGTTAAAGTCTTTCGAGGGTGCCACTTTGCCAAATCCACGCACCATTGTAGAGTAAAAATGCATATGCGTATTGATGAATCCCGGCATAACAACCTTCCCCGTTGCATCCAGGACTTTATCGTATTTGCCAACAAAGGATTTTGACGGAGCAATTGTCTTTATCAGACCGCCTTCACACAACAGTGCATGGTTACGAAGCACTTTGTTTGGTTGACCAAGGGTGACAATAATACCATTCCTGATGAGCAGATTCATATTAAGCCTCGCATAGTTGAGCAAGTTCCCGTTTCGTCCGGTCTCGCATGAAGAGGGCTCCCGCAAAACACTTCTGGACACATATCGAACAGCCGATGCACCGCCTGGGATCGGTTTCAGGGATTTTCTTTGAGTTCAATTCGATTGCCATATATGGACACCGTGTACAATTTCCACAATGCTCGCAAAGCTCTGCATGCACCGCAGAAACCCGTTTCA
>JAWOMQ010000120.1:0-2665 GCA_033852415.1 Bacteroidota bacterium | reverse complement strand
GTTTGGAGCAGCGGGCCGGAGTACATTAAGGGGAGCAGTGCAGCCATGAAAAGGAATGAGAGAACATCGAAGATCCTCTCGACAAACAACGTGCCGAGTGCAGCGCTCCGGGAGACATTTTCGAGTTTATTGATCGCCAGTGGTCTGACGAGTTCTCCCACTTTGGGGAGAATGTTGTTCAGCATGTACCCGACAAGGAGGGATGACCAGAGATTCCGGAACCGCATTCCCTTTTTCACCGGCCTCAAGAGATATTCCCATCTCCACGCCCTCAGAAGGTGGCTCACAATTAATGGGGGAAAGCCCGCGAGTACCCACCAGTAATTCGCATGAGAAAGCACATTCATCAACTGAGGGATATCCGTTCCTCTAAAGGCAAAGTAGAGAAAAAACAACGTGAGGAGGATGCTCACTGTATACTTTACGATCGATTTTAGTGTTGAGGACATGTCCGGGGGTTCTTGACTAAAGGGATTCAGCGAAGGTCTATGACTTCAACCCCTTTTGGGGCGGAAAAAAGGAACAAGGAATCCGGGAGATGGGTATTCAATGAGATCTTGCTAATCGCATACGTCGTAAGATTGTCGCTCACATCCTCAATCTGGCATTTTCGCATTAACCAATCCTCTCTGCTGATCCAGACCTTCATCCATTTCACCTGCGATTTGTCGTCCTTCGGAATAAGTTTCAAGACAGTCACATCGGTTTCCGCTTTTTCATCAGACAGGATCGTTGCGGAGTAGTTCTTCGGAACATTGATGAGAACCTTGTCAGGAGAGAAGGATTTCGGATCTTCATGATAGACATCAATCACCACTTGCCGGTTATCTTTGGAATACGTCCAGACCGATTTGCCATCGGTGACGATTATCTGCTCTTCGCCTTCGATCCTGTACATTCCTCCTTTCCTCATGTAGAACTTTCCGCTGAAGGATTGTTCAGTTTTCATGACACCAAACCTGATATTTTGGGTAAAACTCACCGATGCGTCATGGATGGTTTCATATTTTTTCTGAACGTTGGAGAGAATGTCCTCAACGTCGTCTCCACCCAGGGCGGTGGATGCAAAGACGAGAATGAGCGTGAGGGCGAATCCTACAATCGTGCGATTCGTTTTGAAGATCATAATGACTGGAGGATGGAGTCCAGTTCAACATCATTTTCAACAAGAACCTGCCTGGCTTTGCTTCCATCGAACGGACCCACGATTCCGGCTGCTTCCAGCTCGTCAACGAGCCGTGCAGCCCGCGAATAGCCGACCTTGAGGCGGCGTTGAAGGAGAGACACGGAGCCCTGTTGATGGCGGACAATAATCCGGGCTGCCTCCTCGAAAAACTCGTCCCTCTCCGCTGATCCACCTTTCAGTCCAGCGCGCTTCCTGTCAAAACTCGACGGCAGCGTGAATGGTCTCGTATATCCCTGCTGTCTGGCAATATGTTCCGTGACACGTTCCACTTCGTCGGACGAGATGAAAGCGTTTTGAATACGAATTGGCTTCGGACTTCCCGAGGGGAGGTAGAGCATGTCACCGCTTCCAAGCAATTGCTCCGCCCCATTCATATCAAGAATCGTTCGAGAATCTGTTTTTGAAGCTACCTGGTAGGCAATCCGTGCCGGGAAATTTGCTTTGATGACACCGGTGATGACATCGACAGAGGGACGCTGAGTAGCAAGAACGAGGTGTATCCCGACCGCCCGTGCAAGTTGTGCGAGCCGCGCAATCGGTTCCTCAACTTCCCGGGCCGCCGTCATCATAAGATCCGCAAGTTCGTCGATCACGACGATCAGATACGGCATCTTCCGATGGACAATTGTGTCGGTATTCTTGAGGCGTCCGGCTTTGAGCCGCTCGTTATAATCCTGAATATTCCTCACTCCCGCCGCAGCCAAGCGGTCATACCTTTTCTCCATCTCGAGCTCAGTCCCTCTCAGCGCGTTCACTGCGTTTTCAGGGGTTGTTATGATTTCTTCATCGATATCCGGTGAAACCGCCAGAAAATGGTGTTTCAGGCGGGCATAGTTTGTCAGCTCGATTTTCTTTGGGTCGATGATAACGAATTTTACCTCGGCGGGGTGAAGTCGAAACAGGAGACTCGCGAGAATCGTATTGATCCCGACACTTTTACCCGAGCCGGTCGAACCGGCAATCAGAAGATGCGGCATCTTCGTCAGATCGTCGCAGTAAATATCCCCGGAAATTGTCTTGCCCAGCGCGAGGGGAAGGAATGCCTTCGATTCCCGGAACTTGCCGGAGTTCACCACGCTGCGGAAATAGACCACTGAAGGATTTCGGTTCGGAATCTCCACACCCACCGCGCTCTTGCCGGGAATCGGCGCCATGATACGGATACCTTTTGCGGCAAGGGCCAATGCCAGATCATCTGCAAGACTCACAATCCTGCTGATTTTCACACCCGATGCCGGCACGAGTTCATACAGTGTGATCACCGGACCGGGGGTGACACTCACACTTTCGATCTCAACCCCAAAATTTGCCAGCTTGGACTGAACCAGCTCGGCATTGGCTTTCAGCTCGTCTTCCGGTATCGTGTCCAACTGCCGCGGGACGTCCAATAAATCGACTGAAGGGAAAACGTAATCAATCTCTTCTTCTTCATCCGCAACGGGGTGCTTCCGCATAGGTTTCGGGGATGGAGATTCCTCG
>JAWOMQ010000088.1:0-10086 GCA_033852415.1 Bacteroidota bacterium | reverse complement strand
ATCGGAAAGGCGGCATTTTTTGGCTGTGCTCTGTTTTTTCTTGTGAAGATTTTCGCAGTCGCACCAATGCTGTTCGACAGTCCCTTCACAGAGGCGTTAGGTGTGATCTTGTTTCTTGCCGGTCTTTTCATCCTGATGCTTTCGCTCTTGCAGCTGGGGAGATCAGCAGCCGTGGGATTACCCGAAAGGGATACTGAGCTTAAGACCTATGGAATGTATCGATTGAGCCGAAATCCTGTCTACTCAGGAGCATTTATCATGTGTGCAGGTTCGTGCCTCTACTCGATTCATGTGATTAATCTTCTGCTCTTTGCAATTGCTGTCGGCGTTCATTTAGAGATTGTCAGAAAAGAGGAGGTATTTCTGGCAAACAGATTTGGTAAGAGCTGGCAGGAGTACAGGCAGCAGGTCCCACGCTTTGTGGGAAGAATCAGACGGTCGGAGACTCGCCGCAACAATGCTTAAGATTCCGTGTCCGTGCAAAACCAATCGGGTGAACTTAATCGGATGGAGTAGTCAAATGTCAAAGATAATCCCGATGTTCGTACTGATACTACTGACATCAGCATCAGGCTATGCACAATCATGGTACGCCGGAATTGGCGGGTCAATTATGCCGTTCTTTTCAAGAACGGAGCCGGTTACGCAGGATTATTCCAACCTGTTATCAGTCGGCGGTCTTCTGAGAGCCGATTTTGGACGGCCGATCCCGGTGACGCTTGGTGCAGAGTTTCGCTACAGTAACAAAGAACTTGCGAATTACCAGCCCCCCGCACAACCCAATGCCCCGGATGGAACGGGTCCTTCCCTTGGTCTTGAACAGTCTTTGAAAGTGTTCCGGTACGAACTTCCCATATTATATCGTGTTGTTCAAGCCAAGGAGTATTCCATCCGTGCCGGCATTCACGTCGGCGTCGGGGTCTTAAAGGAAACGGACAAAATTATTTATTACGACATGAAGAGTGGATCATATTTATATGATCATTCAGGCCAGGCATCCGGAACCGGTTTCCTGGCTTCTCCTTCGCTTGAATTCAGGATTGCGGCCTGGCAGCCATTTGATGTTGTTGTTGGATTGAACTATCAGGTTTTTCAACCATCGATTACCTTTGACAGCAACCCCGCATCGAGTCTCGTCGACCCTAAGACAGGATACAATCCAACCATCATATCATCCCTGTCGACGGTCACATCATACAATATGAATGGTGTCGGTCTCGACCTGACGATCCTTTATGCGCTGTGATGAGGTCAATGGTGACTATGAATCTGCCTTTCACAACTGAACAGTTTCTCTCCGTATTCGGGAGATACAATCAAGCCGTTTGGCCCATGCAGGTTGTGCTGAACCTGCTTGGATTGCTGGCCGTGGTTCTCGCGGTGAAAAGATTTCCGATTTCGGATCGTCTTGTCTCTGTCATTCTTTCATTCCTGTGGCTCTGGATAGGGCTCGCGTATCATTTTGCATTTTTCACTGCGATTAACCCGATGGCATACGCTTTCGCTTTACTCAACGTGATCCAGGGGATAATTTTTCTTTTGTATGGTTTATTCTTTCAACGGTTGTCTTATCACTTCAAGCCAAACCTCAACGGCATTGCCGGAGCGGTTCTGATTTTTTACGCGATGGTCATCTATCCAATTCTCGGCAATGCGCTTGGTCATGTTTATCCCGAAGCGCCGACGTTTGGTCTCCCGTGCCCGACCACAATTTTCACCTTCGGTTTGTTGCTTTGGGCAGATGGAAGAATTGCAAAGAGCGTGCTCGTCATTCCGTTTCTTTGGTCTTTGATAGGATTTTCAGCAGCAGTCACGCTTGGTATGCTCGAAGACACCGGATTGCTCGTGGCGGGTGTCGCCGGCGTGCTCCTCATTCTAATTTCCGATTCAAAGCGTACCCGACAGACATCGAGTAGCGACTAAGAGTTTGCTTTGCTGCGATGCTCCTTTGGTATATTCACAACAGCGCTTGCTGTGGACTGGAGCAAAATTCTGCTTATACTCCTCTATATATATGATAGGTGGGCCAGTCTCTCGAGGGTGTTTGGCTGCTGAAGCTCACCCTGGGCTGTTTCGCCGCTCTTGATATGGCCGGAGGTTCACTGTAACCTTGGATATATGATTCTAAGCGACTCTGTGAGTTTGCAGACCCATGAACAAGACTATAAGCCACAAAGAGGCAATTGATCCGAAAGATTCCTGTTGTTCCAATATGAGATCTTACTGTAATCGTTGCCCCCTCAAGCTCGGTGATCAATTGACGGCAAAAGCTTCCTTTCTCTCAATGAATCCGGATATTAGAAAGAATTAGCGCTTTTGGAAAATTTGTTAAATCTTCGTAAGATAAGCCTGCCCATTGGAGTATTTGACCTTTCACAGTGAAATGAATCGCCTATAATTCGGCTTCATTGATCATGGCTTTGCATTCCCCCAGGCGGTTTGGTATTTGGGCGGCACTTCTTGCCGAAATTATCATTCTTACTATCCTCACCTCGACCTTCGGCGGGCCATCTTTTTTTGAATCGACTTTCCTGAATTGGTCGAATCTCTCTCAGGTCATCAGGGCGTTATCGTTTATCGCGATCATGGCTGTCGGCCAGGCTCCCGTAATTATTTCCGGGGGCATCGATCTTGCGGTGGGTTCGCTTCTCGGCCTGACCGGCGTTGTAACGGCAGTCTTAATGACGCTGGGCGTGAGCATGACCTTCTCGGTCTTAGCCGGTCTCCTTGTGGGTCTTGCCAGCGGTCTCTTTAACGGGCTCATCATCACAAAAGCCAAGCTCCCTCCGTTCATCGTGACATTGGGAAGTATGAGCATGGTGCGGGGACTTGCGTTTGCAATCACGGGTGGCGAAACGATTCGCGACCTGCCGCCGGAATTTCTGACACTGGGCCAGGGAAATATTTTGGCAGTCCCCATCCCGATTGTGATGATGGCGATCGTGGCAGTCGTTGTGGGCTATTTTCTGAAAGCTTCAACGTGGGGAAGATACACCTATGCGATCGGCGGAAACGAACAGGCAGCCGTCTATTCCGGCGTGCATGTGGATAAGATAAAATTAATCGTGTACGGCTTGAGCGGTCTGTGCGCCGGGATTGCAGGTGTGTTGTTTACGGCGCGATTTGGCGTGGGCCAATCGACTGCCGGCCTGGGTTACGAGCTGGACGTTATCGCTGCGGCTGTCATCGGCGGAATAAGTCTGTCCGGCGGACGCGGCACAATTCTCGGGGCGATCATCGGATCACTCCTGATGGGAATTCTTCGCAACGGTCTTGTTCTCTTGAATGTATCACCATACTGGCAGCAATTCGCTATTGGCGTTGTCATCATTCTTGCAGTCATCCTGGACAGAAAAACCAAACGCTGATTTTATATTACTCTATATATTAGGTATCTTTAACGAATGCCTGCAACGAAGGAGAAGATTGCATGAGAAAGCAACTTATTGTGGTTACAGCACTGCTGCTATTGTTTGGCTGCGCAAAGAGAGCCGAGGAGAAAAAGCTCGTTTTTGCGTTCGTTCCGAAACTACTCGATAATCCGGTTTTCCAGCTGGCGTGGCAGGGAGCCCAGGGTGCCGCAAAGGACCTTGGAGGCGGTATGCTCGAGGTACAACGCTTCGCACCGGTGAAGTCCGACGCCGTAGAGCAGGCGCAGATTGTCGAAAGCCTTATCGAACGCAAAGTTGACGGCATCGCCATTTCAGTGAACGATGCAGACGCGCTCAAGGAATCGATTGACAAAGCAATCGACGCCGGAATACCGGTTGTCACCTTCGATTCCGATTCTCCCAAGAGCAAACGTCTTGCCTATTACGGAACGGCGAACAAGCCGAGCGGGAGGTTGATGGCGGAATATCTCGTCAAGCGCATGGGGACAAAAGGATCGATCGGCATTCTGATGGGAACGCCGGGTGCTCCCAACCTCGAAGAACGGAAGGAAGGGATCCTGGAGTACCTCAAGGACTATCCTGAGATTAAGGTTGCGGCGATCGTTTACTGCGATGATGATGTAAATAAAGGTGTGAGTGTAATGGAAGCGACGATGGAAGCTCATCCGGAGTTGACCGGCTGGGTGCTTCCGGGCGCGTGGGCGCTTTTTACTCCGCCGCCAGGTCCCTTTGCCTCAAAGAAACCGGGGCAGCTTACGGTGGTTTCTATCGACGCGCTGCCGGAAGAACTGGATTACGTCCGTCAGGGCTATGTCCAGGTACTGTTTGGACAAAAGTTGTGGGGGTGGGGTTATGAAAGCATCCGGATGTTAAAAGAGCTGAAGGAAGGAAAGGCCCCGCAGGGTGTCATCGATTCCGGTGTGGATGTCGTAACAAAAGAGAACGTCGAAGAGTACGCACTGAATTGGAAAACGGGCAAATTCTGATGATGAACCAGCATGCACAACGGAATTCACTTCGCTGTACAAGACGGGTCCAACAATTAACTTAGGGTGATGTTCAATGAAAAAGATCTTTGTTTGTCTTTTCATTTCGCTCCTGGTTCTGTCGTGCGGGAAAAAACAGGAGACAGCTTCCACACGAACCATTGGTGTTACGCTCCTCACAAGAGCGCATGTCTTTTATAAGGATCTGGAAGAAGGTATACGGAGTGAAGCGGCAAAGGACGGCTATGATCTGATTGTGACGGCAGGTGAATTTGATCTCGGCAAACAGAGTTCCCAGATTGAAGATTTTATCACCCGCAAAGTCGATGCGATTATCGTGTGTCCGGTCGATTCCCGTGGAATTGGTCCTGCGATACGGAAGGCGAATGATGCAAATATTCCGGTCTTCACTGCCGACATTGCTGCACAGGAGGGATCGGTAGTTTGCCACATTGCCTCGGATAATGTTGCCGGCGGACGCCTCGCCGGAGAATATCTTGCCAAAATCCTGAAGGGGAAGGGCCATGTTGCCATCATCGGGCAACCGACGGTGACTTCTGTCCTCGATCGGGTGCAGGGCTTCAAGGAAGCTATCGCAAAGTATCCGGACATCAAGATTGTAGCAGATGTAAATGGCGAGGGTGTGCGTGACAAGGCGATGCAGGCGGCAGCCGACGTTCTCCAGGCACATCCCGATCTCGACGGGATCTTCGGCATAAATGACGATTCCGCGCTTGGCTCGCTTGACGCTGTGCAGGAATTCAACCGCCAGAATATCAGCATTATCGGCTATGATGCGATTCCACCTGCCGCCGACGCCATCAAAAGGGGAACGGCGCTCAAAGCGGATGTCGTCCAGTATCCGAGGAAAATAGGTGAGACTACCGTAGCGAAGATCAAGGAATATTTTTCGGGCGCAACCATCCCGAAAGTCGTTCCTGTTGAGGTCGGCATCGTCGATAAGGAAACACTGGAGAAAAAAACAAATAACTGATTACCGGCTCTGACCTCTCTGCACGCAGGAATGTTCGAATAGCCCATGCCTCCACTTCTTGAAATGCGGAATATCCGGAAGGAGTATCCTGGAGTTCTTGCTCTCTCCGATATCACATTCGAGCTTCGCTCGGGCGAGGTTCATTGTCTCCTCGGAGAAAACGGCGCAGGTAAATCCACCCTCATGAAAATCCTTGCGGGCGCTCTGAAAAAAGATGCAGGATCGATTTCGATCGACGGAAAGGAAGTCGTTATCGAAACTCCTTCCGACGCGCAGCAATGCGGTATCGGCATGATCTATCAGGATTTCAAGCTCGTCCCGGATTTGACAGTGGCGGAGAATATTCTTCTCGGGCGCGAGCCGAGAAAAGGCGCGTTGCCGTTTATCGATGTGACGGCGATGAAGGAGATCGCCACCTCGGCCCTTCGCCAGCTCGGCGAGCACATTCCGGTCGACTCCTTTGTGCGCGATCTCAGCAGCGCGCAGAGACAAATGGTTGAAATTGCGAAAGCAATCTCAAATAAAATCCGCATCATCGCAATGGATGAACCGTCTTCGGCGCTGACGGATAAAGAACTAAAGAACCTGTTTGCGGTTATCAGAAAGTTGAAAGCCGAAGGGGTCGGCATCATCTATGTCTCTCACCGGCTGGAAGAGATTTTCGAGATCGGCGACCGCCTTACCGTTCTCCGTGATGGTGCCCTGATTCATACCTGTGCCGTGTCAGCGGCGGATCGGAGAAGTCTGGTAAAATGGATGGTGGGACGGGAACTGGAACAGGAGTATCCCAAACTTGCATTGCAGCAAGGAGCAGAAATTCTCCGGCTTGAACACATCACCTCCGGAATGTTAAAAGATATTTCCTTTTCGGTCTGCCGGGGAGAAGTGTTCGGTCTGGCCGGTCTCGTCGGTGCAGGGCGAAGTGAAATTGCGAGAATTATCTTTGGAGCCGATCCTCTCGAAAGCGGTCGGCTGATTTTTGAGGGAAAAGAAATCCATCCCCGTTCACCGCGCGAAGCGATTGATCTCGGGATCGGACTCCTCACGGAGGACCGGAACCAGTTTGGACTCATCATGCAGATGAGCGTCCGGGAAAATATTTCACTCGCAAACCTGCGGGAAGTCATTCGGGGATTGTTTATACGGCGGGAAGCTGAAAATGGCATCGCGAGCGGTTTTGTAAGTGAACTGAGGATCAAAACGCCTTCGGTAGAGCAATCCGTTGAAAACCTGAGCGGGGGGAACAGGCAGAAAGTTGTCCTTGCCCGCTGGCTCTTCACGAAATCCCGGTTGTTGATTTTCGATGAACCGACTTCCGGTATCGATGTCGGAGTCAAATACGAGATTTACAATCTGATCAACCATCTCGCACAGGACGGTATCGGGGTGATTATTATTTCGTCCGATCTGCCGGAACTCCTCGGTATCTGCGACCGTATTGCAGTCCTGTACGAAGGAACGCTGATGGGTATACTCACGCGGCAGGAAGCAACCCAGGAAAGGGTAATGACGCTCGCGACGGGCGGGACAATGGAGGTTCACTCTGACCGTTGATTCAAGGTTCCGGCTGTCCTCGATTCTCTCAATCCGGTTTCTGACGAAATACGGGATTGCGATCGCGCTCCTCCTTGAAATTATTCTGTTTTCCCAGGTTTCCCCCTATTTCTTCAACGCGGAAAACCTTCTTAATATTTCCCTGCAGGTTTCCATCACGGCGATTATTGCTGTGGGCATGACGTTTGTCATCCTGACGGCGGGTATCGACTTGTCGGTCGGCGCGCTCGTTGCCTTCAGCGGGATCATCACAACCAGTTTGTTGAAGATGCCGCTGCCGCTTACTGCGAGTTTTATTGTTGCTTCCTGCGCGGGGATTTTTGTCGGTATCTGCTCGGGGTGGATAGCCGGATTCTTCATTACGAAAATGAATATCACTCCCTTTATCGTCACTCTGGCACTTATGACGATCTGGCGCGGAGCTTCGTTCATGTATACCGACGGCAGGCCGATCTGGGATCTCCCGATTGAATTCAGCTTTCTCGGCTCGGGCAGAATTGCCGGCGTTCCGCTTCCCACAATTATTATGATCATTGTGTACGGCGTCGCGTATATTGTTCTCACGAGAACAAAATTCGGAAGATATGTCTATGCAGTGGGAGGGAACAAGGAAGCATCCCGGCTTTCGGGAATTCAAACAGATAGCGTCATTATCAAAACGTATATTATCAGTGGCGGTTTGGCAGCAGTGAGCGGTATCCTCCTCGCCTCCAGGATGAATTCCGGACAACCGAACGCCGGTCTGATGTATGAACTCGATGTCATCGCTGCTGTGGTTGTCGGCGGAACAAGTTTGTTCGGTGGGGTTGGATCCATCATCGGCACATTTCTCGGAGCGATGTTGATTGGCATCTTGCGCAACGGGCTAAACCTGATGAATGTAAGTTCATATCTGCAGATGATCGTTCTGGGTGTTGTGATTCTCCTTGCCGTGATGCTCGACCAACTGAAGAAAAGACTATAAGGAATCAGTTCATGAAACCACAGAGACGCATTCCTCTCCTTTTGCTTGTGTTTATGCTTGCAGGGGTTGCCCACTCCCAGCAAATGCCCTTTGTATTCACGCTGTACGGCGGTTTGTATTTCCCGGCCAATCTTCATTTTACCCAGGACTACAACTCTCATTCTGACCTGATCTGGGGCGGCGGTGTTGCATTACCAATAACAGATCAGCTCTATTTCACGATCGACGAATCGTTCTTTAACGCCACCGCTTTCATCGATCCGGCACTCGACAGCAGCCGGTCGCTATCGGAAAAGTTCACGCATGTCGGCATATTGATGAAACAACCTCTGTCCCAGGCCACCCTCCTCCGTCTTCTCGGAGGAGTGAACTATGTGCCGGTTAAAGAATCGTTTACCAGCCCGCACTCTCTGGAACAATCCTTCGAAGCGGAAAAGAAAATCGGTTTCTTCTTAGGAACCGGACTCGAGGAAATGTTCCCCGACGGCCGGGCATCGCTTTTCGCAGATATCGTCTATGACTACCGGCACTCTCATCTCAAAGAAATGGAAGGGGATTGGGGCGGCGTGAGAGGCATCGTGGGAGTTCACCTTTTCCTGTTCTGAGTTTCATGCTGTGTCCGATGTCCATGAACATATTCGGAGTGAGCAACAGCAGCAGCGTATTCCTATCACGGCGAAATCCGAGGTTAAACTTCTCTGGTTTGTAACCGCATACGGGACTATTGTTGTCGCCCTTCATCTCTTCGGGGGTTTGAAACCTTCGGCGTTGTTGTGGGGCGTTGACCTCTTCGCATTTCTGGATCCCTCTCTGAAAGTGCTGCTGCTGGTTTTGATGGCTGCAATGCTTTTGCCGGCCTTCCAAAATATTCTCCTTCGCCTGGCATCCGTTAGTGTTGATGGATTTACACGTCTGTCGAAGGTGGCGCGGGTTTCCATCGGATGTATGGCCTGCGCTGCTCTGGTCTTCGCATTTTGGTTTGGACGGGAGAAGGTTTTCCTGCTTGGGGACGGAAACCTGGTGATCAGGTTGGTCCGGGATATGCGTACGGTTTCCGACATCCCTGCGTTTTTTAGGAACGAACCGCTTGCAGGATATCTGCTCTGGAGAGTCCATCAGATCATGAGTATGATCGGACTTTCGGACAACGAGGAGGCGGCGATTCAGACAGTCAGCATTGTGTGTGCGCTCTTTTCAATTTTAGTTATGATCAGGATTGGGCGCGATTTTGGGCGCGACCCGTTGGAACGGTTTTTCATAGCTGCCTCACTTCTGGTCCTTGGTACATCCCAATTTTTCTTCGGTTACGTCGAGGTCTATCCGCCTCTCTTTCTGACATTTTTGCTTTTTGTGCGGATGTCGTGCCTGTACCTGAGAGGCAGTGCCGGTCTCCTCTATCCTTCACTCCTGTTTGCACTGCTGGTGACTTTCCATTTCGGCATGCTCTGCATGACTCCCGCCGTCTTCGTTTTATGGTATCGCGGGATGAAAAACAACAGTGTGTCGGCCGTATTCGTGTCAGTTATCGCAGCGCTCTCTTTAGCCGGGCTTCTCTTGTTTCTTTGCGGCTATTCGCCTGCAACATTTCTCGCCGCGATGAGCGGCAGAGAAAAGCATTTGCTTCCGCTTGCCAGCCTCAGCGCATACTGGTCCGCATATGGTTTTTTGTCGATTCCTCATGTTGTGGATGCCGCAAACCTCCAGCTCCTCCTCTTTCCTTTTGCACTTGCTGTCGCAGTGGCAACGGCCGTGATGTACCGGCATCCGGCTTCGGATAAAGCCGCGTGGTGGTTTCTGCTTCTGATTGCGGTGTGCGGGTTAATATTCATGCTGATTGCAAATTCGGAAATCGGTGTGAGCCGGGATTGGGATGTTTATGCGACATTTGTTTCAGGGATAGCGCTGTTCACGACCTTCCTGATAATCAGCTCTCCGATCCCGCACATTATCCGACAGAGAATATTTTTAATCACGATTGGGATCACCGGACTTCATACCATTGGTTGGGTAACCGTCAATGCGAAAGAAGAAAGCGCCTTGCTCCGATTCAAGGAACTGCCGGATTCGTATCTCTGGGGGATTCACGCCCATGTTTCAGCATACGAGGAAATGGCTATCTTCTACCGGGCTAAACATGATTTGCCAAACGCACTGGATTGTTACTACCGATACCTCGCGCTCGATTCAACCCAGGGA
>JAWOMQ010000049.1:0-8902 GCA_033852415.1 Bacteroidota bacterium | reverse complement strand
GGGAATCCCAACCTGCTGTGCAAATGTATGAAATTTTTTTTCAAGAAGTTTATAACGACGGGGAGTAAGTGTTTTCGGCAGTCGTTTTACCACCCCTATGCGGAGGAGGTTCTTCAAAATATGCCGGTCAAGGATCGCGAGATCGCGGTATCCGATATTCCGCAGAAAATGTGATGCTTCCTTCCATCCGATTCCTTTTACATTTTGGACAAGCCATTCGCGTAATTCGATCCCCGAGCCCCCCGAAGTTAACCGTTTGAGTATTACGTCGTATTCCATTTTGGTTGCAACGCAATGAATCGCTTTAGTTCTGTGGAAGCGGATATACGAATCTTTATTTCGCAAAAATGGTTCAGGGTCGACATCGGAATATTGAAAATCGATGCTCTGCAACGCCCGTATTGCGTTTGCCGCGTTGACCGCGCTCGACTGCGGGGTGAGAAGACAATAGATAAGCTCGTAGAAATAGTCAGACGGTAGTACAGCAGAGAACTCCCGGAGTCTTTTTTGGATGGCGATCTTTTTCGTCTGGTGTAACGCGAGAAGGACCGACACGGAGTCGGTGATTGTTTTCTGATGCATTATTCAGCCAGTGTAACCGAAGGAGTTTTGCTACGATACAGGATTGTCAGGAGACCATCCTCAGACAATGATTGCACAAGGCGCATGAGCCATGGTAATTCACGATGTTGGAAATCCTTTTTAAGTGATTTGCCGAGATCCGGCAGAGAGATCACCCGGTGATCATCAAGGGATCGCAGTCTCTTGATGACTTTACCTCTCCAAAGCCGGTTTGGGATGCCGGCATGGGATGGCTCCTTCCGCCGGGTGGTCACAACTGAGGATGACCTTGCCCGGGCAAGATGGGGCGACCTGCAAAATTGCCTGACCGGGCATCTTGGGCACAAGGGCTTGCGTGCGACGCAGAGAGTCGACCCAAGATCCATCAATGCCTGATTCCATGTGTACGCATCGCGAGGGAGAATAGCCTCTGCCAGGTTCCGGATGAGCGGCTCGCTCAAAAGATCGCCAGGCGATTTCATCTTGCGGAATAGCCGTGAAAGAACGCGCCGGACGTTGACATCAACGACCGCAACCCTTTCCCCAAACGAGAAACAAGCCACTGCATGCGAGGTATAAAGACCAACGCCTGGAAGTTCGCGCAACCTGTTAATGTCAGCCGGCACCTTCCCATCAAATTTGTCCAGAATACATCTTGCCATTTCCCTCAGCCGGATTGCTCTGTTATTGTATCCCATTCCCGCCCAAGCGTGGAGCGCATCGGCTCGTTTCGCCAGTGCGAGGGAGGTGGGGTCAGGGAAACGTTTCAGGAAGAGGGGATATTTTTGGCGAACCCTATCGACCTGGGTCTGCTGAAGCATAATTTCAGCGATGAGTATCTTATACGGATCGGTTGTCTTCCGCCACGGGAAATCGCGCCGGTTTTGCCGGTACCAGTCCAGCAGTGAGACTCGCAGACGACGCAATGATTTCCGGTCAATTGGCTGCATGCGCAGAAAGGAGGGCGGAAATGGCGCTCCGGTTTCCTTCGAGGATATTGAATGTGTGGAGTCGGACAAGAGGTACCCATTCTACGGCTTCGAAGCAGTTGTTGACAATTGTGCCGCAGTACGACGGGACCTTATAATAGAACACGTCAAAAGCACCCGCATCAGGGTAGACATGCTGGTCGCGGTGAAAGAACTCAATACTGTAGGGATTGATCGAGAGTTCTTCGAACAGTTCACGACAAACGCAGGCTTCCGGGGACTCACCTGGCTCAACTTTTCCACCGGGAAACTCCCACTGTAGTCCGTAGCGAGCGGTTGCTTTGCGTTGACAAAGCAGGACCTTTTGATCAATCAGTAGGATTCCGACAGCGACTTGAACCATGGTGAAAGATAAAGAATGCGATGTGGAAAAACAACGAGAGACACGAACACGGGCCGGGACCGGGAGACCTTCTGCATTACCCATTCGATTAATTTTTCAGTTGACAATTGACATGAATTTTATTTTATTCCTTGTGCAGTTGGGAGCACAAGAGATTTTCCTGTCGGGTCGTACCTCACTTTTCAAATGGGTAGGCGCATCATTATCCTATCTCATATTATCTCGTACGTACGCCGGAACCTGAAGACGGTTCACACTATTGGTGATGTCGCAGAACATTTCCATGTGTCACCTGAAACGCTCCGGAGGGTTTTCAAGAGAGGAACCGGTCAATCTCTCTCTTCCTTCATTCTCCATGAAAAGATACGTGTTATGAAACGCAAGCTTGCGATGACAAACGAGCGCTGTTTTGAAATCATTTACGAGCTTGGATTCCGCAGAGAAGATAGCGGGGCGAGGACATTCCGAAAGATGACGGGGATGACGATGGGGCAATACCGACGCGAACACGTGCCTGGGAACAAACGGAATTCAACAAAACGGCATACATGAGCTGTAAGGAGATTAACCGAAAGTGTCAACCTTCTTTAGCAACGGTTTTTCCTTGATTCTCTCCGGAAGAACCCCTATCATGTTCATGCACGGAGGTTACATCCTATCGGATCAGTGAACAGAACTTCAGACGGTTCTGACTTGCCGCCTGGAAAGAAAAGGAGGCTGCAAATGGGATTTGGGAGGGAGGTAGCAAATATCTTTAACGTGATCGCAAGTCCCACCGAGGTATTTCAAGAACTGACAAAACATCCACGCTGGCGGGCTCCGGCGTTATTCACGCTTGCCGCTTCTATTATAGTGGGATGGTTTATGATCCCCGCGCTACAGCAGCCTCTTCGTGGAGTGTACGCACGCTCGTTTGGTTCCGCGGGAGGCAATACGGTAATCCCTTCTTTGATGAATTTCTATTTCATGCTGAATATTGGCGCTGACATCGTCGCGATTGGGGTCAGGTGGGTAGTAATCTCACTCATGTTATATGGGCTGGTCCGCATTTATATGTCTTATCCGCTCATCGAGTGGAAACAGGCAATTTCGCTGATCGCCTACTCGGAAGTGGTATTTGTGGCGATGTCGGTTGTCACAGTCCTCGTGCTTTATGCGATTGGGCTGGACAAAATCGAAAAGCCATCGGATACCGTGATTTTTAAGGGAATCGATTACTTTCTCGGCCAGAGGGAAGAGAGTAATCACCTTATCCGGATGTTGGCGAATTTCAACGTCTTCTCACTCTGGTACGTGATAGTGATTTCATCAGGCATGCGTGTGTTTGCAGGACTGAGGCGAGGTGTGGCGGTAGCATTGTCGGGCGTTGTGTGGGTTTGCTGGTCGATCCTGACGATGCTTGTTCCGATAATTACAGATTCTGTTTTTAGAGTTGCAGCGTAAGAATGAATCTTTGGTCTGTCAATGTTTAATTGAGTGACGTGAGACGCAATTGCCGTCTCCGCCCCGGCGGTTGCGCGCAGTTTACAAAGAGCGGAAAACCCAATACGGGGGCCTTATGAGGAACACAGTATATATTTTGATGGGAGCATTGGTGGTTGTATCGATGTTCCTTTCACCGGCTGTGAAAGCGTGCCCTTGCAGTTGCCCAGCGTTGCAAGCTTGTTATGAAGACTGTAAACGTCTTATGCCGAGCAGCACTACGACCGTGGCATGCGACGGCGGATGCTTGATCGCTTGCGTGTGGCACGGAACGTCGTGATCAGATGGCGTTCGAAACTCGCCGCGGCTTGAATGCCGCGGCGGGGGACGTTAATAGCACTTTACATGCGGTCTTGGCAGGATGATATGAGGAACACCTGACAGGTTCTGCGTTCAGAAATATGTCGGACATCCCGGCATTTCGGGAGGCGTTGTGCGAATCGTAGGTATTTTCCCATTGATGTGTTGCTTCTTTTCGGTTTTTTCGGCTCATGCCGGAGAAAAATCCATCCGGCTGAAAGAGGTGTCCTCTCTCGGAGAAAAAAGGGGTTCAGAGTTTGTCCAGGTAGGGGAAATTGTGACTGATTCGAAAAGCTGTATTTACGTGACGGATGAATATCAATACAAAGTCAAGAAATTCGATGCGCGGGGCCACAGTGCAGGCAGCTACGGAACACGAGGAAATAAGGCGGGTCAATTCGAGGCCGGCCCTTACAAATTGAACTGTACGCACGACACCCTCGCCATCGTAGGGGTAGGGTCACATACTGTCCAGTTCTTTACGAACGATCTTACTCCGATCGGAGAAGCACCCCTTGCCGGCGTCATCGTTGATTTTGCGCTGACCCGGCAGGGGCTTCTCTATGCGGCAACTATTCAACGGCCGTCCCAGAGCGATAACACCCTCGTGTTGTACACAAAATCCGGCCAAATCGTTGCAAAGCTTAACACTCAGGATCTCGCGAAAGATCCGATCCTGGACATGATGTGCTTGTGTACGGATGTGAACGATTATTTGATTGCTGCAGCGCTATTTGTCAACAAGGTGATGATTTATAGCAACAGACAGGCTCTTCTTGCCGAGTTCAAGGTTCCGGTCGTGCCTGATCAGACGATTGAGAAGTCGGATCTAAAAGACTTGATGTCAATGCCGGATAATCTGTTCAGTGATATTCAAACCGATGGAAATGGAAATATATTTGTTCTTGCGGGTCTGCGGGCGCAGCACCCCGACCGTGATGTCTATGTGCTGGACTATCATGGGCACCTGAAGACTGTATTCCAGCTTCCCGACGAAACCGGCGTTATCCATATTGACTGCGGACATCTCTATACGCGAGAACGGAAGAGAAGCATTGTAAAAAAGTATTTGATTGAGTACATAAACTTCTGACAATAATCGTCCGGGGAGGTACGATGATAGTGAGGATCCGGCGTTCGCTATTAGCTGTTGTGATGAGCCTGGCGCTGGTAAAGGGATATCTTTGCGGTCAGAGTCTTCCCCGGACACCACAATGGGCTGGTAGCTCACTCACCGATTATGTAAAGAGAGTCTGCGATAGCTCTTCCGGAATATCCGATGGAAAAAAGAGGGTTGTTATCTTCACTGACTTTCTGAGATTTGGATGTTTGCCCTGTCTGAACGCATTTTTCGATTTTAGTGATTCTCTGGAAAAGTTGAGGAAAAGTGTTAATGGGATTGAGGCGATAATGCTGTTGAGGAGGGACAACCAGGAAGAGGAATCTCAGATTGCTCAGATGAGAAGCTGGATCGGGGCAGCCGGCCTGACATTTCAATTCAGAATAATTCCCGCAGAAGTGTTCAGCGAATTTAACTTGACAGAAACGACGGTGATGATTATAGATCGCGACGGCTCGTTTGAATACGTTGCAAGGTTCCCCCTGACTACTGAGGACAGAAGGAATATCATGGAACGGCTATCAGCGGAAGGAACAGTAGTGCATAAAAGGAGAGGTCAATAACGCAATGGGAATCTCTCTGTATCGGACACAACGTCAAAGAGAAATGGCACGAATTATCGATTTCCACATAGATCCCATACGCTGCACGTGCACGAATGCAACGATTAAGAAGAGGATGAATAATCTTCCTCGCGCAGAGGCGGTCAGGGGTCTGCTTAAGGATAATCTGATAGCTTCGGGAGAGGAGGTTGCGAGGGTTTTAAATGGCACTCGCTCAAAGGAGAGAGCGTCCGAGGGGATTTGACCCGAGTGACCGTCCTTTCCCGAGTTATGACGCGCGGCTGATAATCCGGTTATCAGGTACCATGGGCGAACAGGGCATCGCAACCCGGTAATCGGACTGCCGCGCCATGAATGTCGCGCGTGAAGCACACCGGAAAAAATGACCCGCAAGAAACTGCATGATTTGCCTGCCGCAGTAAATAACAATGGCATCTTTCTACTCTTCTACTTATCTTTACCCTGATTTATCTGGTTAGTCTGATACCTCGGAAGTTTCTGATGCATAGTTCCTCAGAACCAACTGATGAACTACTGCGAACCGAGCAGCAGGTGGAGGAGAGACATCAAGGATTCACAGTAATCAACAAAACCACGACAATCAACGTCATCAGGAGAGACAGGGTGCACGTTACAAATCCAAAGGCGGAAGAGATTCTGGACAAAGAATTCAAGTGCCTCAATGCAGGGTTTGTGCGGCTCGTTGATTACATGGGAGGAGATGAGTCCATTGTCCAGGCAGCAAGGGTCTCGTATGGCAAAGGGACGAAGACGGTTAACGAGGACCGCGGTCTCATCCGTTATCTAATGCGTCACCAGCACACAACCCCCTTTGAAATGGTCGAACTGAAGTTCCATGTGAAGCTTCCCATTTTCGTAGCACGGCAATGGATACGCCACAGGACAGCAAACGTGAATGAATACTCGGGCCGATACTCAGTAATGAAAGACGAGTTTTATATTCCTGAACAACAGGATATTCATTATCAAAGTTTGCTGAACAAACAGGGACGCCGCGCTGAGGAAGTGCCGCGTGAACTTAGGCAGACGGTTCTCGAGATTCTGACTTCATCACAACAGAAGCTCTATTCTGAGTACGAACACCTGTTGGAATCCGATATCGCCCGGGAGCTGGCGCGCATCAACCTTCCCCTGTCACTGTATACTGAGTGGTACTGGAAAATCGATCTTCACAATCTTTTTCATTTTCTGCAACTGCGCATGGATTACCACGCGCAATATGAAATCCGGGTGTATGCCGAGGCGATGGGAGAAATAACCAGTCATGTCGCGCCGCTCGCCTGGGAGGCGTTTGAAGATTATTCGCTCAAAAGCCAAAAGTTCTCGCGCCTCGAATTGAGAATCCTGGGTGAACTGATTGACACAACATTGTTCTCACCTGAGTTTCTCCAGCAGAAGGGCTTGAGTAAACGCGAGGCGGAAGAGTTCCTCGACAAGATAAAAGCCCTGAATCTCAATCCCCAGCCCCACCAATAGAATAATCGTATTGCCGCTGAAGGTGAGAAGCACCACAATCTGTTCGGACTTAGGGGGTGGTATTTTGGATCTACTGCAGCAGGATCTCTCTGAAGGATCAGGCGCTTTGCGAGCGTTGTCGCTTTAGTTCACTTCTCCTCCTTTTAATCTCGAGGCGCCGTTCATTTGACTCGGCGGGTCGACGGGTTTTCCGTCGCTTCTTTCTTGGTTTCAGCGCATGGGCGAGTAATGCGATGAACTTTTCCACCGCAACCTCGCGGTTTTTCCATTGGCTCCGGGATTCCTGTGATACGACATGAAGAATCCCTTCTCCATCAATCTTAGACTGAAGATTCCGCATCAACTGCTCGCGCTGCTCATCGTTCAACGCTGTTGAACGGGACACGTCGAATAACAATTCCACCCTTGTCTCCACCTTGTTGACATTCTGTCCACCGGGGCCGCCGCTCCGGGCAAATTGAAAGTGTACTTCCGAAGCAGGAATTTCCAGTATAGTATTGATTCTCAGCGTACTGGTCATCCGGGAATTTACGAAACACGGTAACAAATACCTACACGACTCACATTGAGTTTTGCATATCCAGTTATGGATTAGTAACTTAGCAGTGATCCCTTACTTTCCCTCAAGAGAGGAAAGTAGGGGTGGACTGTTTTCATTCAGTACCATTGATGAAAGAGTTACGCAAAAGGATCACCAGATCTCCCCTAATCGAAACACTCAGGAGAGAAATTAGGGCCCTCAATCCGGGGCAATCCGTTCGGTTGAAAGGGGCGGCCGGATCGCTGCCTGCGTTTATTCTCACGGCCCTGTTCGAAAACTCCGAGCAGATTTTCTGTATTGCCCCCGATAACGACCATGCCGAACAGCTCCGCGACGATTGTGCCCTTTTGCTCGGCGAGCAGCGCATCAAATATTTTGGTGCACGCCCGATGCATGAAGCACAGGTACTCGATCTGAAAGGTTCAATAAGTCAGGTCGATACCCTGAGCACGATCATTAGAGATTCGCACTACGTCATTGTCGCATCCGCTGAATCGGTCGTTCAGAAGCTGCCCGCTCCTGCCGTTGTAAAATCTTCTTTGGTGGAGCTCAATGCCGGCCACGAGCATTCGTTTGCCGGCCTCTTATCGCGTCTCCAACAACTGGGATTTGTGAGAAAAGAATTCGTGGAGTCATACGGTGACTTCGCAGTTCGCGGTGGTATCGTCGATGTCTTTCCATTCTCGGGGGAAAATCCCGTCCGGCTTGAATTTTGGGGAGATTCACTCGAGTCAATACGTGAGTTTGATGTCCTTTCACAGCGTTCAATCCGTGTTCTCCGATCGACAACCCTCCTGCCTTCCCTCAGAAATGGGAGTGAAGCATCCAACCGTGGCTCTGGTGAGCACAAGGGTCTTGACCATTCTCTCTTCGATTACCTCAGCCCGAATGCTCTGGTCATGCTGTCCAGTCCATCTCTCGTCGTTGCGGAAATCGCTGAGTTGATCGAGGAAGGAGTGGAGGATATTTTCAACGCGGAAGCAATCTTTGGCAGGGCTCAAAAATTTGCCCTGCTTATTCAGTCAATCGTTGGCGATGAATCAATCCCGGAGGTCCCCGTACAAAACGATATCGATTTCCAATCGAGCTCGCAACCCTCATTCAACGGAAGCATCCGTCAGCTTGTGGAATTCCAGTCGACCCTCTTCCGGCAAGGCTTCACGGTATTCCTGTGCTCCGATACTACCCAGGAGGCAGACAGACTAAGGGAGTTGGTTGAAGATGTTGTGACTGATCCTTCGTCCGTGGACAGGTTAGGTAAGAACCTCCCGGGAGCCTCTGATCTTCATGGGGAAATCGATCCGAAAACTCAGGCACCGGTATCATCAATGATTAGCGAGAAATTACCAGTCTTCCTGACGGAAACCGTTCATGCCGGTTTCGTCATGCACGGCGAAAAGCTTGCCGTGCTGACAGAGCACGAAATATTCGGGAGAATGAAGAGACGCGGAGTAGAAAAGCGTCGCCGTTTCAAAGGATTTTCCCAGAAAGAGTTGCAACAGCTTC
>JAWOMQ010000102.1:0-24710 GCA_033852415.1 Bacteroidota bacterium | reverse complement strand
CGCTTGTGCTGTCCAGTCCCAGTTTAAAAAGAATTTGCCGGGCATGGATCGACTCTCCCCGCCGCTCGAGCAACTGGATAATGTGAAATCCTCGTGATGTCTCCACAATATCAGAAATAGCACTATCCTTCAGAGCAAAGACGGCCTCTTCAAATTCGCTGACAAACTGACCTCGCCGCCAGGTGCCGAGGTCTCCACCCGCATCGGCAGTGGCTTTATCCTCCGAGTATCGCCGGGCAAAGCTGGCAAAATCGCCTCCGGCCCGCAGCGAGTCAAGAATCTTTTGCGCTTTCGCACGAACAGCCGCCTTTACCGCCGCACTGACTTTCGGAGTAACAAATATATGATACAACTCTACTATCTCCGGCACCTTCGGCAGACTGTCTTTGAACTGCTTGTAAAAATCCTGGACCTCGCGGCTCGACGGCTCGATGGAACCGAATTTCAGTTGCTGCAGGGTTTGTATCATCAGCTGCTTCCGCGTTTCGTCGCGGAACTCCCGTTTCATTTTGGCAATCGGCATTCCATACGCCTCTTCGAGCTTCTTCTCGGATCCAATCTGCTGAACACGCTGTTGGATGAGAGCATCGAGCTGGGCAGTGACATCATCTTCCTTGACCGTAACGTTCGTATCCTCCATCGCGCTGGCAAGCATCAGTTTCTCGTTGATCATCGCATCGAGAACCTGTTGTTCCAGCCCGGGCGTGGAGGGATCGAGTTTATTGTTGAGCGCGTAGAATTGGACCTGCGCCTCAAGATCCGACAGAAGGATCGGTTCTTTACCCACTATCGCAACGATCTTATCGAGTACCGCCTCCTGGGCAAATGCGGGGAGGATAATCCCCAGCACAATCACAAAGGCAAAGATAATTTTATTCATGAAGAGCCGCCGAATCAGATGAAGATGGTAGAGAAAGTTGAATAGAATATCGGTTACGTAATGATCTCAAGAGCACATCGTATCGTTGACGCCGTAGTGCAAGAAGTACACGCTGACGCACTTCATCGCGGGCAAGTTCATACGGAGAAGGAGTACCCTGTTTGTACATTTTCACAAGTTGTACAACGAAATTCACCCCTTCCAGCTTCACCGGGAACGAGACTTCCCCCGGAGAGAGCGACTGGGTAACCTTCCAGAGTTCCGGAGGCACAATCGTATGAACAGTAAAATATTGGCCATTGACGGACGACACAACGTGAGCTGCCGCTGCTGTGTCCTTCGCAAGCGCGTTCAGCCCGGCAGCCCATGCTGTTCCCTGGGAAATAGCAGCCGCAAATGCGCTCGCTTTCTCCCGGTTGTTGAACACAGCGATATTTAATTGCCGGACATCTTCGGGGATAAAAAATTCTCCGCTGTGCAGACTAAAATAGGCACGGAGCGTGTCTTCACGCACAGAACCAGAATCTTTGTATACGTATTGATCCAAATAGGATTGCGTCGCGAATTGTCTGCGCGCATCGGCAACCGCCTGGAGCACCTGTTCCGTATTATCAATCCCTTTTCGTTTTGCTTCCTGGTACAGGAGCTCGGTGTTCACCCACTGGGCGACATACTGCCTTAACTGGTTACTCCTGTTGCCGCGGGTCGTATCAATGTGAAGAAATGCTTCATCGAGTGTGAGCACATCATCGCCCACACGCGCCAAGACAGGAGAAGCGGGGGGACGTTTGCCGCAATCCTGAACAATGAACATGAGGAAAACAACTGTGATCATCTTCCACCGGTCACCCCGATGGGATATTGCGACACTTAATCGGATTGAAAAGCACCCTTCAGATTTTCTTTATACTGTCTGACCGGATAGCGCTGGCGGATTTTGTCGAGCCAGGCGTCCTCAAGCCGTTTTGATTCAGCCTCCTGATACATGTTCGACACTTCTGCGCCGGCTTGCTCAAACGTCTTATCGTGCGGAGCTTCTATTCCCACAAGCTGAACAATGGCGAAGTTCCCGTGTCCGATGTCGATTGGTTCCGAGAATTCCCCGACCTTCAGCGTTGATGCACGCTTTGTGGCATCATCCGCGTCAACGCTGACAAGCCCGCGTGCTCCCTTCTTATCGCGCATCCCACCGTCATTGTTCCACCGCGATGCCAGATCGGCGAAATTACCTCCGTGAACGAGGGAGTCATAAATCATCAATGCGGTTGTATCTGAATCAAAAATAATCTCATTGATGTTTACCTGTTCGGGGAACTTGAATTTCTCGCGGTTTGCTTCGTAAAAACTCTTGAGCGCGGAATCTGTCACCGTGGTCTTGTTCCAGACCTCAAGCTGCTCTGCCTTATAGAGAACAACGCCGTCGGTATATTCTTTCATGAGAGTTGCGAAATCCTTGTTCCTCGATTCCAGCCCGCGAGACTTCGTATCGACAAGGAACGATTCCGCAATCCGTTCAACTTTCGGTCTCAGCTCCGCCTGACGAAGAGAGACATCACGGTAATCGGATTTATTCACCAAGACGCCGATCACGGAATCAACGGTGATCGGAATAGTGTTAATCGTCATGATCTCCATCTTCCGGACATCGGGAGTAACGCTGGCGTCCCAGGCACTGTCGTCGGTTGTTTTGGCAGAATCCAGCTGTGCAACAAATGCTGTAAATGTGTTTTCGTTGAACGTATAGCCAAACTCTTTTTTCAAACCCTGAATATAAACAGCGAAATCTTCAGTGTAGCGGTTCTTCTGGTACATGGCCTTCAACTGATCGTGGACAACATCGTAGGGAGGTATTCCCTGGGCACTGTCCAGCTTGATGATGTGATAGCCGAATGGAGTCCGGACGATTCCCGATACCTCGCCGATTTTCAACGCAAAGGCGGCATTTTCGAACGGTTCAATGTAATGGCGACGATCGAACCACTGTAGTTCCCCACCCTGCGGTGCACTTCCTGCGTCTTCCGAAAACTTAATAGCAAGTTTCGAAAAATCCCACCCCTTTTTCAGACTATCCTGGGCGGCACGGATCCGCCCAAGCGCTTTTGCGGTATCCGCCGAATCCGGCGTTGTCGACTGGAATCGTGCCATGATGTGCCGAACCTTGATTGAGCGTGCCGGCTCGATATTCAGAACTTTAATGATATGATAGCCGAAACTCGACCGCGATGGGACAGGGCTGATCTCCCCTTTCTTCAACGCGTATGCGGCGTCTTCGAACGCCTTGACCATCACTCCACCGGTGAAGTAGTACAAATCGCCGTGATTTTCTTTTGCGGAAGGATCTTCGGAGTACCTGGCGACAAGCGAATCAAAGGGCACCGTCTTCGCCTGACGGATGATATCCATCGCCTTCTCGTATGCCTTCAGTGTGTCTGCCGGAGAACTACCCTGGGGAACCGAGATCAGTATGTGCTGCGCACGGATATTTATTTTCCTCCTGTCGTAGAGCTGCCTCACACCTGGTTCAGTGAGTTCTTTCTCAAGAAGAAAACTTGAAGCAAGACTGGCCCTATAATCCTTCAGTTCATGCTGGATATCCGAATCATTCAATAAATTGCGATCGTATGCATCCTGCAGTTTGAGTTTGTAGTTAGTCAGCAGATCGAGAAAATGCTCTCGTTCGTCAAGCGAGCTCTTTTGGGCTGCCTCAAGGTTGCCGCTGTTTTTCATGTAGAAGGCTTCATAATCGGCAAGACTCACCTTTGACGCTCCAACCTCGGCCACGATAACATTCTCAGCGCCCGATGAACAGCCATTGAAGGCAAATGAGACTAGTAAGGGGACCGCGGCAAAGAGCACCGACGTAATTTTCATTCGCAAAGTTCCTTTCAAAGCAATAAGAGGGGTGGATATTCGAGGTACTATTGAGCTTTTATTATAACCAAATTTTGAGAAAGATTCAACAAAATCCCGACAATTTCGCGTTTATGGGGGAGTTGCTCGCAGTATCAGCCCTTCTCTTGGATAGAATTCAATTTTTACATATATTTTTCATTATTTCACCAAAATTCGGGCCGCACGTTGAAGAAGTATTTCAGATTTGTCAAGATCGAGCACACGCTTTTTACTCTGCCCCTTATCTACGGCGGCGTTCTTGTAGGAATGCAGGATCATCTTCCCCCGGCCACCTTTTTTCTCGTCCTTGTCTGCGCTGTGGGGGCAAGGACCTGTGCATTCGCCCTCAATCGGATTATCGATCGCCATATTGACCGCCTGAACCCGCGAACCTCAGAACGCGAACTTCCCTCGGGCAAAATGACGCTCGGTGAGGCACTCTCTGTTCTCTTGGTCGGGAGTGCACTTTACTTTGGCTCCGCCGCCCTCATTTCATCGTTTTGTCTGATGCTTGCTCCAATCCCGCTGATTATTTTTGTCATCTATCCGTACATGAAGCGGTTTACCGTACTTGCACATTTCGGCGTGGGCCTCGGAATGTCTATGGCCCCGCTCGGCGGTTATTTTGCCGCTTCTCCTTCGTTCGGGAATATTCTCCCCGCCTTGCTCCTCTGTCTTTTCACGCTGTTCTGGGGAACGGGGTTCGACATTATTTATGCAACACTTGACGAAGAGTTCGACCGGCGAGAACGTCTCTTTTCCTTTGTTTCCAGATTCGGAAAAGCACGCGCACTCATGTGGTCTGCATTGCTGCATGTTCTTGCTTTCGCCTGCCTGAGCCTCTTGTTTTTCATAACAATCCGGACGTGGTATGCAGTTCCATTCCTCCTCGCAACCGGGTTCATGCTTCTCATCGAACAACGGAAAGCATCGAATGTTGAACTCGCTTTCTTCCGGATTAATGCGAGCCTTGGGTTCGTGGTCTTCGCAATGATCGTTATCGGGGCGGTCGCACGGTGAGAATCATTGTTGGGATAACGGGTTCTTCGGGAGCGGTTTATGCCGTCAATTTCCTGAAACGATGTCCGGGAGACAAATTTCTTGTTGTCAGCAAGTGGGGAAAATCCCTTCTCAACAGCGAGATGGGAGTGACTGAGAAAGATCTGCAACCCTTCATTAAACGACAGTTCTCAAACGATGATCTCACTGCACCCATCGCTTCCGGATCGAATGCGTTTGATGCCTTCGTGATTATCCCCTGCTCAACATCGACCCTCGGGAAAATCGCCTCGGGGGTGGGAGACACTTTGATTACCCGCACCGCCCAGGTTGCATTAAAGGAGCGCTTTAAGCTGGTTCTCTGTGTACGGGAAACTCCATGGTCAACAATATCTCTTGAACAAAGCGCGAAACTGTCGCGTGACGGCGCCATTATCATGCCGATTAGCCCGCCCTTATATTTTCTTCCGAAAACTGTAGAAGACTATGTCCAGGGCTTTGTCGACAAACTCCTCGGTATCCTCGGCGTCCGCGTGGCACCCGGTTGGCGCGCACATGAGCTCGAATGAGCCGTGGCACTCAGAGAATTCTTAAATCTTCTTGAAGAGCAGGGGGAACTTCACCGCACATCGGTTGAGGTGGATCCACGGCTTGAGCTGACCGAACTTGCCGTCCGCGCCCTTCGTGAACGGAAACCCGCATTGCTGATTGAACATCCGGCGAATTCAGCCTACCCAATTGTCATCAATCATTTTGCAAGCGCACGGCGGATCGAACTCGCTCTCGGCCGCCATCCCGAAAAGGTTGGCGAGGAGATGATCAGTTTCTTCGAACGGGTTTTCCCACCCACCCTGCGCTTTCTCTTTGATAATAAACAGATGGTGAATCGGCTTCTCCGCTCGCGGCCACGCCATGTTTCTTCCGCTTTGAGCCAAGAAGTAGTGGAAGCTCCCGACCTTGATTCATTGCCCGTGCAGGTATGCTGGCCGGAAGACGGAGGCAGGTTCATTACCTATGGCCAGGTTATTACCTACGATCCTCGTGACGGAAAACGCAACATCGGGATTTACCGGATGCACGTGTTCGACAAGCGCACAACCGGCATGCACTGGCAAATACAGAAAGGCGGCGGCTTTCATTACTATCAGAGCGAGAAACGGATGAAGGACCTTGAGGTCGCTGTCGCTCTTGGCACGGATCCGGAGCTTCTGCTGGCCACAGTCGCAGCTCTTCCCGAAGGAATGGATGAGGCAATGTTCGCCGGATTTCTTCGGAACAGGCGGGTCGATTTCACCACCGGCAAGAGCATTTCCATCGCAGTTCCCGCATCCGCTGAATTTATTCTGGAAGGAGTTGTTCCTGCCCGGGAGAGAAAGATGGAAGGTCCGTTCGGCGATCACTTCGGCCATTATTCTCCGGCTTCGGAGTTCCCGGTGTTTCATGTAAAAGCAGTCACACACAGGAAAAACCCGATTTATCCGGCTATCGTGGTCGGGAAACCGCCCATGGAGGATAAGTTCCTCGGCGATGCAACACAAGAGATGCTGGGACCGCTGGTGAAACTTATCCACAGAGAAGTTCGATCGCTGTGGGCATACTACGAAGCAGGGTTCCACAACCTTTTAGTCGTCGGGATAGAACAGCGATACCAAAAAGAAGCCATGAAAGCGGCACTCGGTCTCATGGGAACGGATCAACTGTCCCTGACGAAGTGTATGATTATGGTTTCCTCTGGTGTGGACGTGAGAGATTGGCATGCGGTTCTGAAAGAAATCCGGCAGAATTTTGACCCGCATTTTGATTTTATCATGATTCCCAAAGTGCCCCTCGACACACTCGACTTTACCAGTTACCACATGAACCTCGGAAGTAAGATGATTATCGATGCGACGAAGAAACCGGGAAGAGCGCCGGAGCCGGGAAGTTCTGATGTGAAAAAAGCCGGCCTTGAAAAATGGATCTCGAACCTCCGGTCGTTCGACAGGCGAATCATCGATACCAACCTGCTTGGAGATGCTCTGCTTCTTGTCAAGATCGACAGTCCTGCAGAAGACAGGGTATTGCAAATGTCAGTCACGGAGCCCGGAACTCTCGAACCCCACGTCGGCAAACAAATTCTCGGGAAACTCATATCGTTCCCGGATCTATCTTCCCTTAAGCTTGTTGCCGTTGTTTCCTCCGATGTGGATATTAGAAACAAAGAGAGTTATATTTGGGGAATATTCAGCCGGTTCGACTCTGAGCGTGATGTCCTGTTCAGTGAAAATTCATTCATCGGCATTTCGCCGGTCTATAAAGGCGTTATGGGAATAGACGCTACGTGGAAACCCGGATACCCGAAACCCCTCGCAACGCCGGGTGAGATCGTAAAGCGGGTCGATGAGAAATGGGGAAAGATCTGGAAAGGGTAGAAAGGTTCCCATTCAGAACCGAACCAAGTCGTAAAACAGAGGATAGAGGAAGACACTGCGCGGTCAGCGGAATTACAATTCTAACCTGAGAATCACATGGAAATAAATTTCAGAGATCGACAACTCATCCCAATCTGGAAGAAAATTCAAAAGGGGGAGCGTCTCGCACTTGGCGATGGATTGATTCTCTATAACACACCTGACCTCATCTCGCTCGGCAAGATGGCCCACTTTGTCCAGCAACAAAAGAGCGGGGATGCCGTTTACTTCGTTCTCAACCAGAAAATCGAGCACACAAATGTCTGCGTCCTTTCCTGTAAGTTCTGTGACTTCGCCACAAAGAAAGGCGCTCCCGATGCGTACGAAATGACGACCGGGGAGATCCTTGGAACCCTTTCCCCCGAGATCGCGGAAGTTCACATCACCGGCGGCATGCCTCCCGACTGGCCGTGGGAACGATATGTTGAAATCGTCCGGTCGATTCACGAAAAATTCCCGGGGGCAGATATTAAAGCGTATACAGCAGTTGAAATTGATTTCTTTCATAAAAAATTCAGATTGTCCATAGAAGAGGTCCTTCGCCAACTGCAGGCAGCCGGTTTGCGGACTATGCCTGGTGGCGGTGCCGAGATTTTTTCGGAGCGTGTACGAAAGCTTCTATTCAATCAAAAAATCGGTGCGAAAACCTGGTTCGAAGTTCATAAAACCGCTCACCGGCTCGGCATACCGACTAACAGCACGATGCTGTACGGACATGTAGAAACGCTGGAGGAGCGAGTGATCCACATGCTTAAACTCCGTGAAGCGCAGGACGAAACCGGCGGCTTCCTTACGTTCATCCCGCTCGCCTTTCATCCGGGCGATACCGGCATTAAACCACGCAATCAGTTTACATCAGCAATTGATGATCTGAAGACCATCGCCGTCTCCCGTCTTATGCTCGACAATTTTCCACATATCAAGGCCTACTGGGTCATGCTCACCGAGGAGGTTGCCTCGGTGGCCCTCAATTTCGGCGCTGATGATATGGATGGGACGGTGGGGCACGAGCGGATAGCACATGACGCCGGCGCAATAAGTCCGATGAAGCTTGCCAAGGATCAGATCGTCAAGATTATCAACGATGCGGGAAAAATTCCCGTCGAGCGCGATGTGTACTATAACCCTCTCAATATTTATACCGATAACGTTGTCGGCAAGATTCCATACCTCAACTCCGTTCCGTTCTATAACAATTTCGAAAAGGGACAATTCAAAATCCTGCCGATCGCTCCCCGCAGAATGGGAATTCTTGAAGAAAAAGGTCAGCTGGCGACGGGGTTGTTCTCGCTGATGGACTATTTCCGTCTCGAACAATCACTTGAGTTACTACCGTATGGTCTGGCAACGCGCGATCAGGTCAAGAGTGTGATGCTCTTTTCCAAAGAGGGATGGCTCGACCTGGAAGGAAAAACGATCGGCATCACCGATGATACCGCAACCTCCATCCGGCTATTACAGGTCCTGCTTGAAAAGAAATATGGTGTGAATGCTCTCTTTCAACGCATGCACGGCGGAGTGAACGATTATTCCGATTTCGATGCCGTGCTCCTTATCGGCGATGAGGCGCTGCGGAGAAATAAATTCGGACTCGATGGATTCGAATTGATCTTTGATCTCGCGAAAGAGTGGTATGACTGGAAAAAACTTCCGTTTGTTTTCGCTGTATGGGCTATAAAAAAATCTCTCCCTGCAGAAACGAAACACAAACTTGTCTATCTGATCGACCAGGCTCTCGAGAACTCAAGAGATCATTTTGGCGAGATCGGAGAACTGCATGGGAAGCGCATCGGGTTGTCAAAGGATGATGTGGAGGAGTACCTCGAAGGATTCAATTTCCGATTGGGTGAGAGAGAAAAGACGGCAATGAGCGAGTTCAAGAATCTGGTGATGGATGTCCTGGCATCCGACTCATACAAGGAAAAACCGCGTTAGTACGATCATGCAGATCTCATCCATCTTTGCAAAAATCCGCGCCGGCGAACGCCTTTCGGCAGAGGAAGGACTCTTCGTCCTGTCAAATGCGGAGCTACTCGACCTTGGCGATCTTGCCAATGAGGTCCGCCTCCGGAAAAATCCACCCGATGAATCGGGTCGCCAGCGCATCACGTTTGTCATAGACACCAATCCAAATTACTCAAACGTCTGCAACATCGATTGTATCTTCTGCGCCTTCTACCGTCACGAAGGAGAAGAGGGTGTTTATACCTATTCCGTCGATGAGATGATTCGGAATTTCAAACAGGCTGCAGCAAATGGCGTAACCACGATTCTCCTGCAGGGTGGCGTCAATCCGAACCTGCCATTTGAATACTATTGTGAAATGGTCGAGCGGACGGTAAAGGAGGTCCCGGGGGTAACACCACATTTTTATTCAACTTCCGAGATTATCGGGATGGCAAATGTTTCCGGATTAGGAGTCAGAGGTGTGTTGCAAAAGTTATGGGATGCCGGTCAACGAACTCTTCCGGGCGGAGGGGCAGAAATATTATCCGACCGCGTGAAAAAGAAAATCAGCCATCTTAAAGGTACATCTGCCGATTGGCTCAAGGTGATGCGTGAAGCGCATATGATTGGGTTCAAATCGACTGCAACGATGATGTACGGGCATCTCGAAACTGATGAAGATATTGTCGAACACCTTGAATCGATCCGCCGGCTCCAGGAGGAATACCACGGGTTCACGGCGTTTGTTCCCTGGAGTTTTAAACCGGGAAACACGCCGCTCGAAAAAATAATCCCCCACTATGCCACGCCAGTCCGGTACCTCCAGATGATCGCATTCTCACGAATTTTCCTCGACAATTTCGATCACATTCAGGCCTCCTGGTTCTCGGAAGGGAAAAAGATCGGGCAAATTGCTCTGCACTTCGGTGCCGACGATTTTGGCGGTACATTGTTCGAAGAGAATGTTCACGCGGCAGCAAACTTCGTCAACAAAACCAACACTGAAGAAGTCATCAACCTGATCCGTGAGGCGGGTTTCATCCCGGCTCAGCGGACAACCCTCTACGAAATCCTGAAAGTATATGAGAAGGCAGAGGCAGCCTGAGGGATTTCCCGTTAACGAAGGCGGTATTATTTTTTCTTTGTCCCACTTTTTGCGGCCGGACGTGCGAACAATGAGTCCGGGATCGGAACGTTTAGCTGTAGCGAATCGAATGTAGTCTTTTGAATCGATTTCCCTTCCGCTTTTTCGTCGGCAGTAAAGGGGAACATCATCCCCTCCACATTCCTGTAGCCTCCGATCGCGGTCTCAAGTTCAGTCGTCTTCCCCTGTATTGGATACATCCCGCGCTGTTCGATTTCAAGGTATGTCACAGCATCAAGATACACGTGTCGGACGATAGTATCCTGGAGCATCACTTTCAGGTGAAATGCTTCGACGCTGTCAATTTTTTCCATTCCCACAAAATCAACCTTGTGACCCTTTGTTTTCCAATCGACAAGGATTCCGTCCATATCTGCCTGTTCAATGACCGATTGCAGCTCTTGCGGCGGCATATCCATTGGTTCTTTCGACCCCATCATCGGGTTAATCATCCACCCATTCTTACCATCGTACGCAGAAATGATCTTCAGGGACTGAATACTCACCTCCGTCCGCACTGAAGATGGGCGTTTCATAAACACCGAAACCGGGAGATCCATCCCCATCATTGTCATCTTTCCACTCCATTGCATCGTCTGCACATTCCTGATTTTATCAAGACCACCTCGCGCCGCGACGTTCTTTGCCAGAATCGAATCGAGTGTCTGGGCATGCGCCATCGCCATCAAAATGATCGCAAGGGTCGTTGTGGTTATGAGCTTCTGTAATGACATTGGGATTTTCCTTTCGTTATAGGTAAATGTTCCAGCATTGACAGTGTGGAGCGGGAGATCAAAGGGTCCGGAATCCGGAACGTTCAGCACAACGTGATCGCCGGGACCGGGGGTAATATCTTTTTCTCCAATCCCATCCGGAACAACAACTCAAGCGCTTTCTTTCCCGTTTCTCCCATATCGATGGTCAGATCACTGACGTACATTTTCACAAACTTTTCACCCAGTTGCTTATTGATCCCCCGCCCCCATGTGAGTGCATATGGAATAGACTCATCCTGATGTTCATATCCATAGGCGATGCTGGCTCTCAGTCCATCCGAGAGTTTTTTCGCAACTTCTTCCCCCAGATCCTTCCGCACGACGTCAAGCCCGAGCGGCAAGGGAAGTCCGTGTGTCTTCTCCTCCCACAGCTCGCCAAAATCCAGAATTTTGTTGTAACCAAGGGCTTGATAGGTAATTTGTCCTTCATGGATCAGCAATCCCGCATCGACGGTACCATCGTCGACCGCGGCCATGATTTTATCGAAGGGCATATCAACATTGCCGAGCCCGTTTGTAAATATTTTGAAAAGGAGGGTTGCTGTTGTAAGAGGCCCGGGCGTGCCGATGGTTTTGCCCTTGAGCTCATCGACAGATTTATACCTGCGCGATATGATGACCGGACCGTATCCTTCTCCCATGCTCGCACCGGTCTTCATGATCCAGTACTTGTCGGCCACAAAAGGAAACGCATGAGCAGAGATCGCGGTAACTTCGAGTTCTGCCCGTCTCGCGCGTACATTCAGTGATTGAATGTCTTCGAGCAAATGTTCAACCCTGATGCCATCGAGCTTTACCTTCCCGCTTGCGAGCCCGTAAAACATAAAAGCGTCGTCTGGATCAGGGCTGTGCCCAATCCGGATGATTTTGTCTTCCATAAACGTTCTCTGGTTTAGAATTCAGTGACAAGATAATGATTTTGTCCGGAACATGAAACCCGGAGGAGAAGGCGAACTCATTGAAACTTTTTCCGATTCTTCCTACATTTCCAGAAGCACCATGAGCGATAATACTTCAACACCACTCCGCGATACCGGCGAACGGATGATTCCCACCAATGATGGGGAATTGAGTTACGTTTTCGCGCGCCATAAGTTCGCGTATGAGGTTGCACGGGAGTATGCCGTTTCCAAACGGGTGCTTGATATCGGTTGCGGGACCGGCTATGGATGCAAAATATTGTCGGGGGTCGCTCTGTCAGTCGTTGGAATTGACTATAGTCTGGAAGCGATCGCCTTCTGCAATGCAAAGTTTCCCTCTCCCAATGTTTCATTTATCCACACCGATATTCTCAACCTCAGGGTTCAGCAGGAGTTCGATACGGCTATTTCATTTCAGGTCATCGAACACATGGCTGACCTGGACCTGTTTCTCGACAAAATGAAAGCCGCAGTTCAGAAGGGAGGAGCTATTCTCATCACAACACCAAACGTCCGGGAGCCGACATCGGACGCTGACGCGAACCCATTCCACGTGAACGAAATGAACTACGCCAGTTTCCATGAACTCCTGTCAAGACACTTCCCGAGTTTTGATTTACTCGGCATCGGATATGCATCTTCCAACAGACTCCGGACATTCGTTCAGCGAACGCCCCTTTACCGGCTGGGGAAAATGTTCGGCCGAAAAAGCCCGATCAAGAAACTCGCAAACACAACAATGAATCTCACCGATTTCCAGGTTTTGAAATCGGACATCTCCCGCGATGCGATCGACCTGTTCGCAGTTTGCACAAACAGATAACAGATCAGAAATTCCGGCGCAAGCCGGAAGTACACGTTTGAAATGGCATCTGGAAAAACACGCCAGCCACTAATGCCGCCGAGGGATCTGCCGCGTATCATCAATCATCGGCGGGGTGATGAACCTTAAATAATCGAGGCACTTCTCATGGCAATCGAATCGATCAATCCTTCAACCAGTACTTTACTGAAAACATTTTCACCGCTGACCCCGGCGGAAATCGAACAAAGAATCTCACTCGCGGAAAAAGTCTTTCATTCTTTTCGTGCAACATCGTTTAGCGAGCGTTCCCGCTGGATGTTTCACGCTGCCGAGCTCCTCGAGACGCAAAAGGATCAGATCGGGAGGCTTATGACACTCGAAATGGGCAAGACCCTGGAATCCGCAAAGGAGGAGTCGGTAAAATGCGCCTGGGCCTGCCGTTTCTATGCCGAACACGCAGAGCGATTCCTGGCCGACGAACCTGTCACGACGACCGCCTCGCGAAGTTTCATCCATTACCAGCCGCTCGGCATCATCCTTGCGATCATGCCGTGGAATTTTCCTTTCTGGCAGGTATTCCGGTTCGCAGCACCGGCGCTCATGGCAGGAAATGTAGGACTCCTCAAACACGCTTCCAGTGTACCTCAGTGCGCACTGAAGATTGAAGAAATCTTTCGTCTTGCAGGGTTTCCCGAAGGAGTTTTCCAAACTTTGCTCATTGGCTCCGGGGATATTCAACCTGTCATTGAAGATCCGCGCATCAGGGCAATAACGCTGACCGGAAGCGAGCCGGCCGGCCGAAGCGTCGCATTGCTGGCTGGGAAGGTTATCAAGAAAACTGTTCTCGAACTTGGCGGCAGTGACCCATTCATCGTCATGCCGAGTGCAAACCTGGAAGATGCCGTATCAACCGCCGTAAAGGCGCGCGTTATCAACAACGGCCAATCATGTATCGCCGCGAAACGGTTCATTGTCCATCAGTCAATATTCGAAGAATTCACCGGGCGGTTCGTCACAAGAATGGAATCGCTCAATGTTGGGGACCCCATGGTGCGGGAAACGGAGCTGGGTCCAATGGCAAGCGAGCAGCTTTTGCTTCAGCTTGACGATCAGGTCAAAAAGTCCGCCGCGATGGGCGCAAGGATATTGACCGGCGGCAAGAGGTTAGAGCGCCCGGGAAGCTTTTACGCCCCTACCGTGCTAACGGATATCCCGAAAAATTCTCCCGCCTACGGCGAGGAATTTTTCGGGCCTGTTGCGCTCCTTTTTCCCGTGGCAGACATAGAAGAAGCCATACGGCTTGCTAACGACTCACCTTTCGGTTTGGGAGCGTCTGCCTGGACAAACAATAAAGACGAACAAGACCTGTTCATCGATACTCTTGACGCCGGTTTGGTCTTTATCAACGGCATGGTTGCATCAGATCCGCGGCTACCATTCGGCGGTGTGAAGCGATCTGGATACGGACGAGAACTTGGTGAGTATGGGATTAAAGAATTCGTAAACATCAAAACTGTCTGGGTGAAATAGATACTTCACTCCACGCTCTGACTTCGATTCCCGGCGTGAGCACCGATTTGGAGACACCTCTCGCTCTCACGCCCTGCTCATTACTTTGCAATCTTTTTGTACCGGCTCCCCCATCTTCCACGTCTTCCCAATATCATCCAACGCAAGCTCCGGAGAATGGACTGCGAGGGCTTTCTTCAGGCGCTCAATCGGTTCTTTCTGCGGTTCGCTGCTGAGAGTAAATGTGTTCCAGTGAATCGGCAGGATTGCCTTTGCATCCATCTGTCGTGCCATTTCGACTGCCTGTTCGGGATTCGCGTGAACCCGGATCCATGGGTCATAGGCGCCAACGGGCAACATCGCCAGGTCAACATTGATTTTCCGCTCGGCCAGCGCTTTGAAATATTCCTGGTAGGCAGTATCCCCTCCAAACATAACATTCCTCCCGTTTTTCGAAAGAAGGTAGGCATTATAGCTCCGGCCACTCCAGATTCCTTTTGAGCGGTCCGGTTCCCACGGAAACCGCCAGCCGAAATGCTGAACCCGGAATGCTTCGATCGTAATTCCTTTGAATGTTGTTGATTCACCCCAATCGATCTCCTGGATATTTTTCCACCCTCTACCCGACAAAAGATCCGCAGTATTTTTTGCCATGATCACCGGAATATTTTTGTCCATCCGCCGGAGGGTGGGAAAATCCAGGTGATCCATATGCCCATGGGAAAGAAGAATCAGGTCGATGGGTGGGAGCTTATCAAGTTCAATAGCCGGAGCAACAAGCCGCTTTGGTCCGAGCGTCGCAAGTCCGAGAAGATTAATCCCGATCCTTTCTGAAAAAACGGGGTCGGTGATAATGGTCGTTCCAAAAAAATTCATCAGCACTGTCGCGTGTCCGATCCACGTTGCCGTAACGGTGGTGGGATCCCATGAGAGCGGTTCCGGCCGGAATGGTGCCGGAGCGGTGTGCTGATTCCTGAAAATGATTTTGAAAAAAGAAGGCCGCCGGTCTTTTTGCTGGGCAATCATTTGTCCGGAAGCAATTATACCAATCCCCAATTTTGCCAGAAAACTTCTGCGTGATGTCACAGGAACATTCTCCTCGTCCTACTGTTCATAGATCCTATTGTTCTGATGAAGAACTCGTTTACGTTCAGCATTAATGATCACTCGACCGCTCAGTAAATACGGGATAAGGAGTCATTCCACCTTATGATACTCCATTACCCCCTGCACGGCAGCCGGCACTGAAACTGCAGCTTTCTCTCTCACCGTTTTTTTCATAAGCCTCTTCAGAAGCGCTGGAATTGTTTCCCTCCACTGATCAACTTTAGAATAAACGACAGGTACAAGAATGAGTGTGAGGAGAAGCGAGCTTGTCAGTCCACCGATAAGCGCCCATGCCAGACCGGACTTCCATTCAGAACCGGAGCTAAGGCTCAGCGCGATGGGCGTCATCGCCACGACCATCGACGCGGTTGTCATAAGGATCGGCCGCAATCTGGTCTGGGCTGCTTCCATCAGCGCGTCAAATGTGCTAAGATGCTCCTGTTCTCTCATTTGATTCGTGCGGTCGACGAGCAAGATCGCGTTCTTGCCGACGAGCCCAACAAGCATGATCACGCCCAGAATTGAGAAGATGTTGAGCGACTTCATCGTAAGTGCAAGGGCGAGGAATGCGCCGATGACTGCGACCGGTATCGAGAACAATACAACAAACGGATACACATAGGAATTGTACAGGGCAACCATAATCATATACACGAAGAGAATCGCCGCAGCAAGGGCAAGGAAGAGACTGGAGAACGATTCCGCCCGGTTTTTCTCATCTCCTAAGTAGGAAACCGTGATCCCTTCCGGCAACTTCGTTTTCGCAAGGGCTGTCTGAATATCACCGACAATCGAGCCGGATGGGCGACCAACCGCCTGTGAGAATACCGTAACCGCATAATTACGGTCCTGGCGGCCAAGTTTCGTCGGGCCAGTCGTTTGAACAACTCGCGCGAATTGCTTCAGCGCAATGAGTTCACCCTTACGGTTGAGAAATGTGAGATCCTCGATATTGCTCTGCGTCGAACGATCCTGACGGTCGAGCACGATTCGGATCGGGTATTGGTTTGGTCCGTCCTGGAATTTTGAATCATCATCGCCGTTGAAAGCAACGCGAAGTGTTGCTCCTACGTCGGCAAGCGTGAGCCCCAGGCTCGCCATTTTTTCCCTGTCGACCTCAACGCGGGATTCAGGTTTTCCTTCCTCCGATGATAGCCGCAGATCGGCCGTCCCGGGAACGCTTTTCACGATATCCTCAACCTGCGTGGCAGCTTTGCGAACATCCTCGTAATTTGTCCCCCCCACTACGATTGCAATCGGTGACTGATTTGCCGTCCCGAACAATCCAATCGGGCTTACGCGCACCTTTACACCGGGGATTTGTTCTGCAAAATGTTCAATTTCGTTGCTGATATCGTCCGTACTCCGATGGCGCTCGTCCTTGGGAATGAGAGCAACGTTGAGCTCGGAAACATAATTCGAAGTTTGCCCGACCAATCCTTCTGTCGAAACGCCTACGTTGACGAATGTTTTTTTCACTTCCGGTATTTTCGCGACAAACTGTTCAACTCGTTGCGTTATAAAATTGGTGTTCTCGAGTGTCGAACCAGGTTGAAGTTCCAGTGTGACTGTAAATTCTCCACGGTCGACCGGCGTCATGAATTCTGTTCCGATAAAACCCAGAGGAACGAGTGTCAGGGATCCGAGAAACAATATCAATGCCGCCAAGGCGACAGTTCCCCGGTGATTCAGGCTCCACCTGAGTAATTGTGTATAGGTCCGGGTAATCCTATTGTAGAGGCCTTCAAAACCCACCGCAAATTTTCCCAGCAACGTTCCGCGTGTCAGCCGTTCCAGCTTCGTGAAACGGGAGGCGAGGAGCGGTGTTACCGTGAATGATACGAAGAGACTCATCAGGGTGGAGAAAACAACGACAAGGGCAAATTCGCGCATGATGTTTCCGATCAGTCCGCTCACAAGGGCAAGCGGGACAAAGACCACGACGTCTACCATCGTAATCGATAAGGCCGCAAAGCCTATTTCATTCCGGCCTTTCAGCGCGGCTGCCCGCTGATTCTCGCCCTTTTCCAGGTGACGATAAATGTTCTCGAGTACGACGATCGAGTCGTCGACAAGAATACCAATGACCAGAGACATTCCCAGCAGTGTCATCAGGTTCAGGGAGAATCCCGCCGCATACATGATGATAAATGTTGAAACCAATGATGCGGGAATTGCAACCATCACGATAAGCGAGTTGCGGATGCTGTGGAGAAAAGCGAGCATGACAATTGCAACGAACACAACCGCTATCGCAAGGTCGTGCTTGACCGCGTTAGCAGCATCTGTCGTGAACTCGGATGCATCCTCTGCGATTTCAAATTTTACACCGATGGTGTTGTACCGTGCCTCAATCTTTTTCAGATCGTCCCGCACCACCTGGCTCACTTCCACGGAATTTGCGTCACCCTGTTTCTGCACGAGAATCCCGACCGACGGTTTCCCGTTAATGCGGCTGAGCGAAGTATATTCCTTTTGCCCGTCTGCAATTTCTGCGATATCTGCCAGACGGATATCGCCGCCGTCCCGCGACCGCGCGACGACCAGATGGCGGAGGTCATCGACCGAAGAATATTTTCCCGCGAGCCGTACGACATATTGTGTCGGACCGTCTTCGATCTTTCCCGTGGGGAAGTCCAGATTCGAAGACTTTATCATCTGCGTAACCTGCAGAAGGGAGAGATTGTAGGCATGGAGCTTCTGAGCATCGATATTCACGGTAATTTCACGCTCATCGCCGCCGAGGAGCGTAATTTGCCCGACACCCGATAATTTTGAAAGCCGGGGCTGGATCTGATCCTTCAGCAGCTGATAGAATTCCCTCGACGGCATGTTCGCTGTTACACCCATTCGCAAAACGGGCAATTCGTCGAGGGCGAATTTCGAAATCCTCGGTGTCTTTACGTCGGTGGGAAATTGTGCACTCACCTCATTTATCTTTCGCTCGACGTCCTGAAGAGCAACGTTGATGTCTGCGCTCATCTGAAATTCAAGCGACACCAGCGACATTCCCTCCTGTGACGTGCCGTAGACAGTCGACACCTTGTCGATTCCTGAAACGGCGTCTTCAATTACTTTTGTCACCGAAGTTTCCACTTCGTTCGGTGACGCACCGGGATAAATCGTAAGTATTGAGACATACGGTGGTGTGATTTTCGGAAGCAGCTCATACTTGAGCTGATTATAGCTGAATATTCCCAGCACGCCGAGGGCCAAAAATATTACCGCTATGAGCGTTGGACGTTTTATTGATAACTCTGTTAATGTCATGTTAGATTCTCCACCCGTTGTGCCGGGGATTCGCTTGCCTTTTCACATGTTTATTGCTGAGACGTAACAGATACTGCGCTGCTGTCCTTGACGTTATTCTGACCCGCAACGATAATTGTTTCACCCTCCTGCAACCCACGTAGCACGGTGAGATAATTGCCAACTTCGGGCCCAAGCGTGAGGTTGCGGAGAAATGCCTTCGCGTTTTTCACGACAAACACCGTCGGATTCTTGACGCTCCCAAGGAGCGCTATCCGTGGTATGACAACCGCATTTCGCTCGGCTCCATCATGAAAAGATACCCGCGCGAACATACCGGCCTTCAGCGGATGCTCTTTGCTGTTCACAAGGACCACTTCGACCGGATAGGTGTGTGCGTCATCAGCCTTTGAACTGATTGTCAGAACCTTTCCGCGAAAGACCACACCGGGGTAGACATCCGTGGTAACATCGACGGGGCCGCCAACCTTGAGCGCAAAAACTTCATTCTCGTCGACATTTACCTTCACTTTCAGTTTCGAAAGATCCACAACGTTGGCAACCTGCGTTCCCCGTTGAACATACGCTCCCACATTGACAGGTCGGGAGGTTACCGTGCCGGAAATCGGTGTAACAATTCTTGTGTCGTTGTACTCCCGGCGCGCAACGATGTACTGGGCTTCAGCGGCCTTGAAGGCCAACCGGGCACCTTCGAGCTGTTGTTCGGTCACGGCCGAATCTTTTCTCAACTCTCCAAACCGTTGAAGGTCCCTCTTGAGCTTCTCGTAATTCACTTCAGATGAGGCGAAGCTGGCCTTCTTCAGCTCATCGTCGACCTGGACGAGCACTGAGCCGGCCGATTTGTATTGGCCCACCTCGGCAAAGACCGCCGTAACTTTTCCCTGTGTTTCAGCAATCACCGGCACGTCATTATTTGCCCCAACGGTTCCGACAAGTGCCCGCTCATCGCTTACTGCCTGCCTGCTAACCTTGGCAACAGTGACCGGTATCGCAGTCATCATTTCACTATTTGCCATCGCCTCCATCCGGGATTTGTTATACAGAAGGATAGCAATGACAACGACGATGACGGCTATTCCTATAAACGTGACTTTCGTTCTCTTTTTCATACATCCCTCATTCATCTTTTAATGATTAAGATCATTCGCGGTCGCCTGCTGCAGTTTTGCGTCGGCAAGTTCGTGATCAACAAGTGCCTGAATGTAATTCCATTTTGCCTGCAGCACCGATACTTCGGCGTCGAGGACATCCGAGTTCAGTACAAGGCCCGATTTGTATTTTTCATTGGTGATCCTGTAATTTTCTTCCGCTTGTTCAACACCTTTTTCTGCCACATGTATCCTGCTCTGCGATTCGTTGAAATTAAGATAACTCTGGGTGACTTCGAGCGAGATGCCGTCTTTCAACTGGCCGAGGGCATCCTGTGCCTGGGCAAGTTGAGCCTGTGCCTCGGTTGTCTGGTGAATGGTCGTACCCCAATTCCAGATGTCCATAGAGACATTGATCCCGACATCCCAGGTATTTCTGAATGCGTCCAGCGTGGGGAAGATCCGGGAATTGGGGCGGGCGTAATAATAATCCCCCACGAGCGAAATCTGCGGATACCAGCCGGCCCGCGCAAGACCCACACCTGCCTCACCCGCTCTCACGCGCAGCTCCATGGCATTGAGATCCGGCCGCTGCTCATACGCTGTCCGGATCAGCTGGTCAACATCGTATGAAGATGCCCCGGCCCCCTGCAATGTGGATGCAACTTCCACTTTTGTCCCAAGCGGGAGACCGATGGTGTTGTTCAACGCCAACATGGCAAGTTGCACGTTGTTGCCTGCATCCAACTGTGTTAATTCTGCGCTTGAAAGCTGGGTCTCAGCACGGAGCTCGTCATTCTTCGTTGCAATCCCTTGCGCGACGAAGCTCTGGACATCCTTGAGGTGTGCCTTCATCTGCTCCACAACTTCGTCTATAACGCGCTTGAACTCATTGGCTTTGTAGAAATTCCAATATGCTGTTTTGATATCATAGATAAGGTCGGATTTAGCACGTGTATAGTCTTTCTCTGTCGCCTGTGCCGTAAAATCCGCGACTTCCGCATTTCTCTGCAACCGAAAGCCCGTGAAAAGCGGCTGCTGGAGCGTAAGGCGTAAGTTATAATTGTCCAGAACCACCGACGATATTGTCACAGGCTGTGTCAGGATCGGCGGGTAGGGCCCGATATTAAAAGGTGGAACATCACTCAGGCGGGTATACCCTCCGCCGAATTTCAGCGTCGCCAATCGTGCTACACTCGCCTCACTTGATCTTGCATCAGCTCCTTCGAGCCGCATCATCGATGCATGCAGCGACTTGCTGTTTGCCAGACCGATCTCAATGGATTTCTCCACAGTGAGGGACATTGTTTGCTGCGCGGACGCGGAAAGCGAGATAGCAACTCCCGTAATCATGATTGTGAGGATGTTTTTCATCATCATACATTTGCTCCATCAATATTAGCGTTTGGGCGCGAAGACAAATTCGTTTTCCTGGACAATGTAATGGTAAGCACTAAGAGCGGTCTCACGAAGTTTCTCCTGGTCAAGCATCGTGCACCGATTTCTGAGAATAAGAGCAACAATCCCGTGCGCAAGCGACCAGAGAGAAAATGTGGCAATGTTTGCGCTCCCGCGGGGAAGCACGCCGGCGTCGATTGCGCGCTGAACATCCTGCTGGAAAAATTCATACGACCGCCGCCCAACTGTCCATTGGTCATTCTCCGCAAACTTCTTCGCAGGTCCGCGTTCGATAAACATCAGGTTGTAATATTCAGGATGATCCAACGCGAAGCGAATGTATATCTCTCCATGCTTCTTCAAACGCTCACGTGGGTCATCAATCGATTGTACGCCCAACTGCCTCTTATACAACTCCTCGAATCCTTCTGTGTGCAACGCGTACAGTATTTCATCCTTATCTTTGAAATAGAGATAAATCGTCGCCGGGCTGTATTCAATTTTGTCTGCGATCCTGCGAATCGAGATGTTCCCAAATCCTTCCTCCACAAAGAGCTTCATCGCAGTAGTAAGAATAAGGCTTCTCATTTCTTCCTTATCTCTTAGTTTCCGTTCCGGAATTCCCATATTATCACCATTTAATAAATGAACGCTGTTTATTATACGAACATAGTATATACAAGTTTCAATTGAAATGCAAGTAAAATGGCAAATTTTTGATATTTCTATGTTGTTGAATTTTCAGCACTTAGAAAGTTGATCCATTCAAGCTGTTTTCGGGGAGCTTGCCACACCATGAGTTCAAGTCAGATTTTTATCTTTTTCCCCGAATGATTATTATAAGATGTGCGCCCACACAGCATCATCATCGGGGGATTCCGTGTGCCTCACAAGTATCGGATTCTTGTAGGTGGGGTACTCTCTCTCATGTTTTTTCTCTCCACTGCTCAGGACGTCTTCTCTTACCCACAAACCTTAAACGATAGCTGTGACCAGTCTGTCATCTGTCCTGGGGAAGAACTCGTTTACGAGGTCAGCTGGCTGCGTATTAAACTCGGCCAAATAAGAATCAGGACAACTCCCAGCACGATCGTTAATGGAGAAACTGTTTGTCACGCAGCCGCCTACATTGATTCCTATGAAGGATTGCCCTTCGTGGATTTACACGCGATTGACCATACGGATATGGACAGTCTCACCGATTCCCGCGGGTATCACGCAATGGAGAAGAGAGATGACGGGTGGCGATTCGAAACCTCGTGGTATGACCTGCCGCACAAAAAAGTCTTCATCGAAACGTTCACCCAGAAGGAACGAAAGGTAGCTCCCGGGACCGTTGGGAAAATCGACACACTCGCGTTTGACGGATCCATGCTCGAGGATGGTCTTTCGATTCTCTATTTTGCACGCAAGAACATCCACAGCGATCGGGCGATTGTTGTCCCCACGCTGGTGTATGGAAAGCTCGGCAGGACGCACTTCTCACTCCCTGCCACCCGCGATCAGGAGGAGATCGATGCACTAAAGGATAAAAAAATCAGGGTGGTCCGGTTTGACGGCAAAGCGGAATTCAAAGGCCTCTTTGGCTTGACGGGAGATTTCAAGGGGTGGTTCAGCGATGATGTCGCTGCGGTACCGATAAAAGCTGAAATGAAAGTTATTATCGGAAGCGTTAAAATTGAACTCATCGAGTGGAGACGGCCGGGCTGGAACCCGCCAACTGAGTGACCTGGCTGAATCTCATCCGATCTTCAACACCCCCGCTCCGCGGATCTTCCCTTCCTTCAATCGTAATAGCGCTTCATTTGCCTCTGAAAGCGGATAGACTTCGATCTCCGTTTTAATCGAGATTCGTTCTGCTTCCTTCAGAAAACTCACACCGTCCTCATGAGTATTATTTGCCACGCTCCGGATCGTACGTTCGTGGTAGAGCAGATTATAATCGAAAGTCGGAATCGGGCTCATGTAGATGCCCGCAAGGGCAAGCGTCCCACCTTTCCGAATCCGTTGAAGCGCCAGAGGAACGAGAGAACCTACCGGCGCGAAACTAATTGCCCCATCGAGAGGCTTGGGCGGATGCTGTTCCAATGCCCCCACCCAACCAGCCCCAAGCGACTCCGCGAGTTCCCGGTGTTCGGCGTTTCGTGAAAAGACATATACTTCACATCCCCGCGCCCGTGCCAGTTGAAGAACAATGTGTGCCGACGCCCCGAAGCCGAAAAGGCCAAGCCGTTCCCCGGACTGTATCCCCGAAAGGTTGAGTGAACGGTAACCGATGATTCCCGCACACAAAAGTGGAGCGGCGGATTCATCAGAGAGATTCTTAGGAGGCGTATAGAGAAAAGATGTGCCTGTTACCATGTACTCGGCATATCCGCCGTCGATTGAGTACCCGGTAAACGTTGCTCGCTCGCAGAGGTTCTCCTTCCCGCTCCGGCAATACCCGCAGGTTCCATCGGTCGCATTCAACCAGGCGACGCCCACACGCTCACCTCGAACATGCGACTTTACCTTCCGCCCGACTCTCTCAACAACACCTATAATCTGGTGCCCCGGCACAACAGGAAGTTTCACGGGATATAATTCTCCTTCAACAACATGAAGATCGGTATGGCAAATACCGCAGGCACTAATTCGGACCAAAACTTCATCCTCCGCCGGCTCCGGAACTGCACCATCACGTTCAATGAGTGGTCGCTCTGCGACTGGCTTGTACGATTGAAGTTGCATGCTTTTCATAATACGAATATACGAAGTTTCCCTATTCCTTTTGCCGGGGACATAAAAAACCCCGGGGTCACCGGGGTTTGCAAATACATGAGAATATCTTCAAAATCAGTGGAAGCTGTGTCCGCCTCGGATATGGCCGGTCTTCATGCTTTTTGTAATCTTATAACGGTTGAGATTTTCTGAGGTAATCCGCGAGCGACCGGTTGCATGCTCTAGTTTTCTCCTTAGTTGATTTATCCTCTTCAAATCGGTGGGGCGGGAGGGAGAAGTTTCGGTTGTCATAAAACCTCCATGATTGATTGAACATTAGTCGATCGATCAGGTGGGATGTCCTCATATAATATATGGTGGAGATTATTGAAGGTCAAGTACGAATAAGCCGGGTTCCAGCGAGAACCGGTTGAAACACGCTAAATTTTCAAAGAAAAGGGACTAACCGACATGCCCTGCTCCATGGTTCTGCGACCTGAACGCCGAAACCTCCCTCGCCAGAAACTTCTCCTTGTTAACTAATTGTATAGTTTTTTACATACCGCTCTCGTAAAGCCAATCCAAGTTTTCTGAGAAGATGCGAGAGTTGTTCCTGTTCGTGATCCGTCAAAACGGAAGCAATCCTGGCGATGAATTCCGCGTGTTTAGTAAACGTCTCATCGAACACTCGTTTCCCTTTCGGCGTCAGTTGCGCCATGATGGTTCTTCGATCCACAATACTATGAACCCGCTCGACTAAACCTTCCTTTTCGAGATTGTCAATGACACAAGTCATATTGCCTCCACTCACGAGACGCTTCCGGG
>JAWOMQ010000001.1:0-17076 GCA_033852415.1 Bacteroidota bacterium | reverse complement strand
CTTCTTTGCCTTCTTCAGGTCGCTGCGATGTATCTCGAAGACAAGCTCATCATGAACCTGCAGCAACATAAAAGCCCGGAGCTTCTTCTTCCTGATGCCCTGATGGATTCTGATCATCGCGAGTTTGATCATGTCTGCGGCAGTTCCCTGAATGGGCATGTTGATTGCCTGCCGCTCCGCGTTGCTTCGGACACTGAAGTTATTGCTCTTGATATCCGGAAAGTACCGCCTTCTTCCCAGAAGGGTAGTGACATACCCAGCCTGACGTGCCGCTGTGATCGTGTCGGAGATGTACTGCTTGACCTTTGGGAAGCGTTCAAAGTATTTGGCAATAATATCCTTTGCCTCCGACTGGGGAATATCGAGTCTCGAACTAAGACCGAACGGACCGATTCCATACATAATACCGAAGTTGATTTCTTTTGCCCTTCGACGCAATTCTTTCGTTACTTCGCCGGGGGCGACCCCGAAGACCTTCGCCGCTGTCGTGGTGTGAATATCTTCGCCTTCCTGAAAGGCCGTCCTCAGGGCGTCGTCTCCGGAGACATGAGCCATTATGCGCAATTCGATCTGTGAATAATCGGCGGAGAGAATGAGGTATTCGCGTGACCCGGGTATAAATGCTTGACGGATCCGTTGACCGATTTCTGTTCTGATCGGAATATTCTGGAGGTTGGGGTCACTGCTGGACAATCGGCCTGTGGACGCAACAGTCTGATTGAATGATGTATGAACTCTCCCCGTCCCCGGATTAACCAGAGAAGGTAATGTATCGACGTACGTCGACTTCAACTTCTGAAGCTGGCGATACTCCAGCAGTTGTTCGACGATCGGATGCTCGTGCCGTAATGTTTCCAGAACAGCAACATCGGTGGAGTAGCCGGTTTTCGTTTTGCGGACAACGGAGAGCTTCAGCTTCTCAAACAGGATTTTACTCAGTTGTTGGGTTGAGTTAAGGTTGAACTTCTCCCCAGCCATCGTGGAGATTTCATTGGTCAGATTCTCAAGAATTCGCTCAAGTTCTTTCGAAAGATCCGACAGAAATTCCACATCAATGGATACGCCGCGAGCTTCCATCTCTGCGAGGACTGAAATCAACGGAATCTCCACTTCATCATGGAGCGTGAGGAGATTTTCGCGCTTGAGCTTCTCACGAAGAATGTTTGATAATCGAAGCGTAATGTCAGCATCTTGGCCGGAGTAGTCCGCAACAAGATGTATGGGTATTTCCCGCAGTTCCTTCCGGTTTTTCCCGGTCCCCGTCAGCTCGTCGTAGGATATCATCCGATAATTGAGGTGTTCCATCGCCAGTGAATCCAGATTGTGTTGCGCATCCGGGCGGAGAAGGTAATTGGCGATCATGGTGTCGGAAACGATACCATTGACCTGCATGCCATGAGTTGCCATGACGAGAGTGTCGTACTTGATGTTCTGCCCGATCTTCTTGATATCAGAATCGCTTAAAATTGGGCCGATAGATTTCCGGATCTCCTCCAGGGGAATTCCCTCCTCCTCAATCGGTCCCGACTGGGAGCGTGCCGGCTTCTTCATTCTGGATGCAGCGCCTTTCTCCGCTGCCGGACGGGAGAAAAGATCGGGAGCTTCTGCACGATTGTCCTCCCCGTCATGTCTCTCATAGCGTGCTACGGGAACATACCAGGCTTCTCCCGCTTTCATGGAAAAAGACAAGCCAACAAGTCCGGCGCGCAATGGATTGGTTCCCGTCGTTTCCGTGTCAAATGAAAAGAGAGGCGCTTTTTTCAGGACGCCGAGAAACTTGGCGAATTCTTTATTGGTTGAAACGACATGGTAGGTGTGAGGATCGGTCTCGATTGTTGCGTAGGTTGGCTTCGCTGGCTCGATCTCTACGTCGGTTTCACTGGAGGGGGTTTCTGTGGAGAGCTTCGCCAGAAGTGACCTGAACTCCAATTCCTCGTAGAGTTTCCGGAGTCTTGCAACGTCCTTCGGCTTGGCCGAGAGATGGTGCAAATCGATCGAGAGTGGCACATTGATGTCGATGGTAACCAGCTTCTTCGACAAAAGAGCCTCCTCCGCATGTGCCTTCAGTTTTTCCCTCACCCCTTTCTGCGGAATTTCGTCCACCTTCTTCAGTATGCTCTCAAGGGATCCAAATTCTCTGACCAGCGGAATTGCAGTCTTGTCGCCGATTCCCCGCACGCCCGGGACGTTGTCGGAGGCGTCACCGGTGATGGCCAGGACATCGATCACACGATCCGGCCGCACACCAAATTTTCTCATTACAGCATCTTCATCAAGAGATTCCCAATCCTCCCCTTGCTTTCCGGGCTTGTACATTCTGATGAGAGGTGAAATCAGCTGCATGAAATCCTTGTCCCCCGTAACCAGGAAAGTTGCGAGACCCTCCCGTTCGGCGCGTCGGGCAAGTGTCCCCATCACGTCGTCAGCCTCATATCCGGGAATCTCGACGGTTGGTACATTGAATGCCTTCACAACCTCCTTCAACTTGTCAAGCTGCGAAGCAAGGTCCTCCGGCATTTTCTGGCGTGTTGCCTTATACGCAGGATACATGAGATGGCGGAATGTCGGTTGCTTGGTGTCGAACACCACGGCAATGTGTTCGGGCTTATCCTCATTGAGAATTTTCATCAGCGTGTTCACGAATCCGTAAATGGCGCTCGTGTTCTCACCCTTCGAGTTGAGTAGCGGGCGGCCCATGAATGAAAAGTACGCGCGATAGGCCAGCGCCATCCCGTCGAGCAAATACAGGCGCTCCCGTGACTGCTGATCAGTTTTCTTTCCCGCCGCCACTGATGATCATCTATGAGTAAAGTTTGCAGAGCAATCGTGTTGTCCAAGATAACCAAATTCTTCGTTCCTCACAAGAAACTGCATTCGAAAACGAAATGGGAAAGAGTCAAGGCTGTGAGAAAGGGAATTGCCGTGCTGTCCTGTGTGGGGGGAGGGTGATCGGCGAGGAAGTGATCGGGTCACTTTCTTGTCATTGTTTATCGCATCATCGAGATCGGGAATTTCATTTTTATCTTGTCTCCAAAACCGTCGACGACAAGGTACATGTTCTCAGAATCGTCGATGAAATTACTCATTCCCTGGTGTATTGGAAATCTCACGAGGAGGATCTCTTCACCGGCGAGCACGTTATTTTTCTTTCCCCATACATAACGTGGTCGAAGGATCTTGCCGCTGTCGTTCAGCAGGTAAATATTGTTTTCGAGATGGGTGATATCAGGCTGGTGTGTGCCAATCCGCGTTCCGACACACCAGAGGGAGACATAGAACAAGAGGGAATCGATCTGGGAGGGCGTCCGCAGATAATTCCCATGCCCATCAACGAAGCGGTGCGCCGTCCAATCAACGTACACTCCGGCTTCACTGGCCATGAGACTATCGAGATCATGATGAAAGGTGCTGGTTTTGTGGTTGTACGTGAACGCCTCGAATTGGAGCGGTCCTAACAGGTGTGCCCGTCGTGTTATTGCAGCCACGACAGAGGGGTAGCAGGGAATTGCAAGTACCTTGACGTCGGGGTTCCTCACGTCATCAAAATTGGATCGGGCAGCGCCCATAATGATCGTAAGGCAGTCGCGGGTCGACCACTCCTCACACCATCGCCCGGCAACGTCCTCCGGCTGATCCTGGCCGATATAAAAACATCCCCCAGCAAAGATGCATACTATTGATATAGCGAGCTTCATCTCTCCTTGCAGATACTTCTTCAGGATATATCCGTGCTGATGAGAATGGATTGAACCAGAACAGGCGATTCAAATGTACTGTATGCCTTGGTCAAAAGCGAACGAAGCCGACCATGCAAAACTTGAATCTTAACTCGCTGTCGCCACGAGGGACTTGCTTTTCGATTGGAAAAAGACGAATTTTAACGGTTCAATACCGAAAAAGGACCCTCATGATTCCATCAGATTTGTTAACCTCAATACGTGAACAAGCAATCAAAAGAAAAAAGGCAGTCGTTTTACCCGATGCTACCGATGAGCGCGCGATACAAGCCGCGGCGCAACTTGTGAAGGAAGGAATTGCACTTCCCCTTCTCATCGGCAACGAAAATGCAATTCGGTCGAAAGCGGCAGCGATCAAGTGTGAACTATCGAATATTCGGATCATAGATCCTGAAAAATCCGACAGGCTCAGTGATTTCTCCCACATCTATTATAACCTGCGGAAAGAAAAGGGGGTTGATCTCTCACAGGCGGGCGCAACAATGCGGCAGCCCTTGTTTTTTGGCGCTATGATGGTGAGGGAGGGAATGGCGCACGGAAGCGTCGCCGGTTCCCTTTCCACGACCGGTGATGTTCTTCGTGCAGCTATTCAGGTCATCGGATTACACGAGGGGATTAGCATCGTCTCCAGCTTCTTTCTGATCGTCTTCCCGCACAAGATCTTCTCTTTTGCAGATTGCGCCGTCGTTCCTGATCCTACGGTTGAGCAACTTGCAGACATTGCTATTGCCACTGCCGATAACCATCTAAGGCTGACGGGAGAAGAGCCGAGGGTGGCAATGCTCTCCTTTTCAACGAAGGGGAGTGCAAAGCACCCGTTCATTGAGAAAGTGCAGAGTGCGACGGCACTGGTGAAGAAGAAAATCCCCTCGCTTATTGTCGACGGCGAATTGCAGCTTGATGCCGCGATTGTCCCCAAAGTTGCCAAATCGAAGGCCCCCGGAAGCAGTATCCAGGGTGATGCAAATGTGCTCATCTTCCCCGATCTCGATGCTGGAAACATCGCCTACAAGCTGGCGCAGCGGCTCGGTGGAGCAGAGGCGATCGGACCGATCGTGCAGGGATTGAACAAACCGGCGTTCGATCTTTCCCGCGGATGCAGCGTGCAAGATATTGTCAACACCGTTGCGATCAATTGTGTTCTCGCATCCTGACAAGAGGAGATCTGCTTGAAGTGGTAGAGGAACAGAAGCGACGGTTCCTCTTTATCGATCTTTATCGGAGTGCAGTCATACTCTTGATGCTGGAGGGGCACGTTTTACGGGCGCTCCTCTCGGGGGATCTCCAGCGTTCTGCGGCCTTTCAGCTTCATGAGTTCATCCACGGCCTCAGTGCTCCGGCATTTCTTTTCGGAGCGGGGCTTACCTTTGTTATTTCGACACGGCGGCGGTGGGAGGCATATCATCATTGGGGTCCTCCTTTGGCGCGTCGGGTGCGACGCCTGCTGCTTGTCTTCCTCCTCGGGCTTGGGTTGCACCTGCCGTATCTTTCCATCAGGAAAATAATTATCGACAGTACGCTGACGGATCAGCTGCAGCTTTTTCGATTCGATGTCCTCCACTGTATTGGTTTTGGGCTGTTGGTGTTGCATGCCCTTGTGTTCTTCTTCCGGACAGAGGTCAGGTTCTACGGGTTGGTCCTGACCACGATAATCGCGGCAAGCTTTCTGACCCCCCTCGTGTGGGACATAGACTTTCTGCAATTCTTTCCACCGCCACTTGCGCAGATGTTTAATGGGATACACGGATCACCGTTCCCTGTCTTCCCATACATAGGCTTTCTCTTTACTGGGGTTATTGTATCATGGGAATACCTAATTGCCCATGACCAGCGACGGGAGCAATCATTCATGGTGAAGGTCTATTTCCTGGGTGCGCTCCTGATATTTTTTGGTATGCTCTTTGATTTCGTTCCCGTCAAGATCTATCCGACGTACAATTATTGGTTTACCAGTCCGAATTATTTCCTTATTCGAAACGGGGCCCTCATGATCCTCGTCTCAGTGTTCTGGTACTTTGGAAAGGGACTTCAACGAGCCCCAAAATATCTGACCGTTCTCGGGATTGAATCATTGTTTGTATACGTTCTTCATTTAATTGTGATCTACGGATCAGTGATGAATCCCGCTCTCAATCTTCAGGCGATGATAGGGAGCCGACTTTCTCTTCCGCTGTCACTTATTGTTTTCGGAGGTATGCTGATCGTCATGCTGCTCCTTGCCTTGGGCTGGAATATCATCAAGGAGCGACACTCTAAGGGGTACCGGCTTGCACAGCTTGCTGCCGCGTCGGCATTTTTGTTGATATTCTTTACAAGAGACTTTTAATAAACTCAGGGCGGCGCTATCACGCCGAGCACAGTTCGTTTGGTGGCTCCCGTTGCGCTGGGGATGTTCCCGGGGTGGCCGGCAAGAGTTTCATTCGCCAGCAGCGCAAAACAGATCGCCTCTTTTGCATCCGGCGGTATTCCTGCCTCGTCTGTCGAAAGAATCGTTGTTCTCTCAAAGTATCGCCTAAGGGCTTCCATCAGGTACGCGTTGTGCACACCTCCTCCACCGACGAACATTGTAGTTAGTTGATGCCGCGGACGAATGAACCTTAGGTAACTGTCATAAATGCACAGCGCAGAGTACTCGGTCGAAGTTGTGATGAGATCTGCAGGGGATGCCTTTCCTGACCGCTGGATAAGTCGGCGCACAAACGCATCGCCGAACGTTTCCCTTCCGGTGGTTTTGGGAGGACGTTTTTTGAGGTATGGATGCGACATCATCCACTGCAAGACGCCGGGGAGCAATTTCCCGGATTTTGCGATGCGGCCACCCCGGTCACACGGAACGTGGAAGTATCTCGCGGCAAGGCTATCGATGACCATGTTGCCCGGTCCGGTGTCAAATGCAATGATCTCGTCGCGTGAGCAATTTCGCGGGAGTATTGTGACATTCGCGATTCCTCCAATATTGAGCGACGCGACAGAGTGAGACCGGGAACGCAGTGTGAGATAGTCGAATAAAGGCACGAGAGGGGCGCCATTCCCACCGATAGCGAGATCGCCGATCCGGAAATCCCCGACCGTCAGAACTCCTGTGAGTTTTGCGATTGCAGAAGGATGGCCAATCTGAAGTGAGGAGTGAACGCTCTTGCCAAAAAGCCGATGTGTATCCGGCAGGTGATAAACGGTCTGGCCGTGTGATCCGATGAAATCCACATCGCGCAGAGAAACCTTCCCGCGTCGCGCAATTCTCCGCGCGGCATCCGCGAAGAAATGTGCGATGAGCATCGACGCGAGCGTGAGATCATCGATCCGACTTTTTGATAGGCTTGAAGATTTCAGCAGGAACTTCTTAAAACCGACGGGGTATCTGTACGTCGTGAACGCGCGAAGGTGGTAACGGACAGAATCGCCATCACCTCTAAGCTCCACCAGTGCGGCATCGATCCCGTCAGCCGAAGTGCCGGACATTAGTCCGATTGCGAGTTTGCTATTTGCACTCATCAGGTATTCTTTCGATCTTCGTTGCGAAACCGCGAATTATTCTTATCTTAGGTTTGCTGATTGTCACCTGAAAGTCATCCCATGTGTCCACGAACTGCACTAAAACGCCAGCCACTGATTGGTGCCCATGAATCAATTGCAGGAGGTATCCACATGGCCTTCGATCGGGCAGCTTCGGTGGGATGCCGGACCCTCCAGGTCTTCACGAAAAACGCAAATCAATGGCAGAGTCGTCCCCTTACCGAAGAGGACGTAGCAAACTACAAAACTGCAGCCTCGAAATCAAACATCGCCCCTGTCATCGCACATGATTCATACCTGATCAATCTCTGTGCGAAAACTCCCTGGCTGCGCAAGAGATCCCTCAATGCGTTTGTGGACGAACTTACGCGTTGCGAACGCCTCGGAATAGCATTTCTCAATTTCCATCCTGGATCCCACATGGGACAGGGTGAAGAGGAAGGAATCCGGCGAATCATCGAGATTCTGAACCGAGCCCATCAGCGCACTATTGGATTTACTGTGAAAAGCGTGCTCGAGACAACCGCCGGCCAGGGAACAGCGATCGGGCACCGGTTCGAGCATCTCCGGAAGATCATCGATGGGATCGAACAAAGAGAAAGGATGGCAGTTTGCATAGATACATGTCATATTTTCGCTGCGGGCTACGATCTCCGAACACCAAACGCATATGAGCAGACAATGAGAGAGTTCGATGCAATTGTGGGTTTTTCCACGTTGGCGGCAATTCATGTCAACGATTCCCGGAAAGGGTGCGGCTCTCATGTAGACCGCCATGAACATATCGGGAAGGGGGAAATCGGTCTCGAGGGGTTTCGTATTCTCATGCAGGATGACCGCTTATTTAACATACCCAAAATTCTAGAAACCCCCAAGGGAGAAGAGTTGAAGGAAGATCGCATGAACCTGCGCACATTGAGAAGGCTGGCTTCCGAAAAGAGATAGCAATGATCTCGCTCACCTGCGTGCCTCTCCACATCTCTCACTTGCCATTGCCCGAAAATGCCTTTATATTTACTGTGGGATGAGACGATGTCTGTAACCGCCACCATATCGCTGAAGGAGTTGCTGCAAGAGTTCACCCGCGAAGGAGAGCTGTATTCCAGTGGTGAGGATAGCCGGATCGAATGCTACGCGTGTGGTCACCGGTGTAAGATTGGTGAGGGGAAGGATGGAATCTGCCGGGTTCGATTCAACAAGGGGGGGAAGCTCTATGTCCCGTGGGGTTATTTCGGATCGGTCCAGCTCGATCCAATTGAAAAGAAGCCATTCTTTCATGCTCTTCCGGGTAATTTGGCGATGAGCTTTGGAATGCTGGGATGCGATTATCATTGTGGCTATTGCCAAAATTGGATTACCTCCCAGACGATAAGAGATCCTCGGGCTGTCAGCGGTCCTGAGAAAATGACTCCGCAAGAGTTTATTATGTATGCTAAGCATTCTTCAGCGACGGTAGTGACGAGTACCTATAACGAGCCGCTGATCACTAGTGAATGGGCTGTGGAAATATTCCGGCTCGCCAAGAAGAATGGGTTGGTGACCTCCTATGTTTCGAATGGTAATGCAACACCGGAAGTTCTTACATACCTGCGCCCATGGGTTGATTTATATAAGGTGGATCTGAAGGGATTTAACGATCGAAGATACCGCTCGCTGGGAGGGGTGCTGAAGACCGTCACCGATGCGATCGGTATGTTGCACGCTTTGGGCTTTTGGGTGGAAGTCGTCACCCTCGTGGTTCCCGGGTTTAACGATTCGGTTTCGGAGCTCAAAGACATGGCAAGCTTTTTGGTATCGGTTTCGCCCGACATTCCCTGGCACGTGACGGCATTTCACCCCGATTATAAGATGATCGAAACGGAATGCACCGAAGCGCGTGCACTTCTTCGTGCGGCCCAAATCGGTTACGAGGCGGGACTTCATTTTGTTTACGCAGGAAATCTTCCCGGAGAACTTTCGAAGTATGAGAACACCTACTGCCCGACCTGCTCAACACTCTTGATCGAGCGTGTCGGTTACCACATCCGCAAGAACACAATGTGGAATGGGACTTGCCCGAAATGCCATAGATCGATTCCCGGGATATGGAAACGACCCAGCGATAATCGCGCCCAGGCTTGATGGCTTCGAACCTTCTGAAAAAGAAAACTCTTGAAGAATTGCATCCTCCATTAAGCCAAATCCCTATGGAGGAGGAGGACTGGGCGGAATTTATCCATGGAATCACGTTGTTCAATGAAGGAAAGTTTTGGCATGCACACGAAGCATGGGAGGAGGTTTGGAGACGGCATCCCGAACCGGAGCGGCTATTTTTTCAGGGGCTTATTCAATCGGCGGCCGCCTATCACCATGTCGGGCTAAAAAAAAGCTACAAGGGAATCGTCAATAACTTCAATAAGTCGCATCGGATCTTATCGGCTTTTGCGCCGCGTTACCTCGGAGTCGAGACTTCACTCATAATCGATGCAATACGTGTCGCAAAGCGGGAGCTCGAGCAGCATGGCTCCAAGAGCCTGACAGAATTTGCCTTGTCATACACGCCCAAAATCCAGTTTCAAAAGCCGCCTGACCCCGATCTCCAGGTTGGAATTTGCGATGTCCTCCGATCACCGGAATTTGCAGAGGGAGCTGCCCGGTTTAACGAACATCTCTTTTGGGACGCACACGAGGTGTGGGAGGAGATTCGCAAAAAGGAGGAAGGCGGGACAAAAAAATTTGTTGAGGCCTTCACGCAGATGTCGCTCGCATTTAACTTCCTCGCTCACCGGAAACAATCCTCCGCAGCATACCTGCTGGAAAAGGCTATAGATAACTTGCGGGAGTTTGAACAACAAGCGTGCGAATACCCCCTCGAAGAATTGCTCGGCCACTTGAACAAGGTGCGCGCAAAAGTGGCGGCAGGAACTACGATCCCTGAACTCGGCTGTGAAACCCCAAAAGTTCCGCTATTGAAGTAGGAGACACGTGATATTACTTCTTCGAGCGGATTTCCTGTTCTAATTGCTGGTGCTGCTCTTCTGAGATCTGAAGTTCCTTACGGAGGGATTGGAGGAATCCAAGACTCTTTGCAGCGGGTGGGCCAGAAGACCACACTTCACGCAGGGCATCGGCATATGCCTCCTGTTTTGCGATTGGCTCGATCGCCGAATGTTCTGCGTCAGAGATGCTGAGCGATTGCCGCAGATTGGCCAGAATGGATTCCTCGTTAGCAGAGAGCTCCCCGTCTGACCACGCCTTACGGAGGGCCCGGTGGTATGTGTCTAGCGAGATCGTTCTTTGAGATTGTTTCGCCTCGCGGATCTCATTCTCCCACGTCTGCCGCTGTTGTGCTCGAAGTCGTGTTTCCAGCTCCTTTGCTTGCGGGTGTTCCGGGCTTATAAGCAATACTTTCATCACTTCGACAAGTGCATCTTCGTACTTTTTCTCAGCCGCTAGAGCAGCCGCTTTATCGAGGGATTCCCGGACGCGTTGTTGCTGTGCCTGCCGGACCCCTTCTTCGTGTGCTGAATGCAATACGCCTTCTTCTTGTTGCCGCCTCGCTGTTTCTTCTTTGAGGCGCTGGCGCATTTCTTCCTCGATCTTTGCTCGGGCCGCCTCTTCCTGCGCCTTCTTGCGCTGGGTCTCTTCAAGCAATCGTTTGCGTTCTGCCTCCATGCGAACCCGCGCAGCTTCCTCGGCGCGGCGTTGGGCCTCAATTTCAAGCCTCTTCCGCTCTTCTTCCAGTCTCTGTTGTCGCAGTTCCTCTTTACGTTTGGCCTCCTCCTCCAGACGCTGGCGCTCAAGTTCGATTCTTCGTTGAGCAGATTCCTCTGCCTGCCGGTGTGCCTCTTCCTTCACCCGCTTCTCCTCTTCCTCAAGTCGCTTCCTTACGGCCTGCTCCTTCGCGGTTGCCTCATGCTCAAGCCGGTTTCTTTCCTCAGTGAGGTGCTTCCGTTCGTCCTCGATTTTTTTCTTGGCTTCTTCTTCCCACTTTCTAACCTGTTCTTCGAGTCGTTTGCGTTCCTCCTCGGCTTTACGGTGAAGCGCTTCCTCCCGGGCCTTGACTTCTTTTAGACGTCTCTGTTCCTCGTCGGCAAAACGCCGTGCTTCCTGCTCCTTGAGTGTGAAATTTGACTCGAATTCCTTCCGAAGTTCCGCGACTTTGTTTATCTCCGCCTCCAATCGCGCCCGGGCTTGTTCTTCCTTTTGATGAAAATCCTGCTCGAGCCGCTTGCGTTCTTCGGCAAGCCGTCGCTGTTGCTCCTCAACCGTTCGTTGGGACTCCATTTCCTTTCGACGGAAATCCTCGAGTACTTTACGCTGAACTTCGAGGGATTTGAAGCGGTCTTGTTCAACCATGACACGCTGTTCTTCGACGCGCTTTTGAAAGATCTCCAGCTCATGGATCCTGCGTTGAACTTCGCCTTGACCCTGCTTCTCTCCTTCATCCCGTGGACGCTCGCGCTTCGGCTCAGGTGGTGCGGGCTTTGGAGGTTGAGAGACAGGGGTTTCCGCTTCCTCAGGTGGATTTGGCAGTATTGACTCAGGGGTCGGGTGGGAGGATCTCTTGGTTACCAGATCACTGATCCGCATCTTGTATGCTTTTGCATAAAAGTTGCCCGGATCAATTTCGATTGCCTTATCAATCTCCTGAAGTGCGGACTGCAGATCGCCGGCTTTTATATAGCGATCCGCGTTCTTCAGATACTCTCCGGATTGCTTCTTCGTTGTGTTATCGGGTCTCTCTTTTTTTATTGCCATGGTCTCTTAATGCACGGTGAAGTACTGCATCCAGATGGATTCGAACCATCGTAATATACACACGAAGACGGGGAAAGCAAAATTCCACAACGCGTTTTGCGTGGGAACGCGTCCGCCGTCTCGTCTGATCACATCAACCACCCCGTGTCCTGTGAAATCCGGCTAATACATCGCGGAGTTAAGATCGCCATGCTCGTACAGGTTGAAAAAGTCGGCGCTTGTAAGGAGATCAAGCCGGTAACCGGATGCGATCGCGGTCCGGAGAATCTGAATCGCCGTAGTTTTCTTTTTTTCATCAATCGTCTTGCTTTTTGAGGAGTACATCTGCAGCGAATAGATTTGGGCGACCATGAATTTCAACTCGATGTCGTGTGGGGCGACTGCAAGCGCCCTCTCGGCGAAGCCTGTCGCTTCAGGAAACTGTCCCAGCCGTGTTAGCGTGAGCCCCAGATATGCCAACATCTTTCCATCTTTTGGGGTCTGCTGGATTTTCTTCTGCAGCATGTTCTGAAGCCGGTTAAGTATTGTTGTGGCATGGGTTGAATTGCCAGTCACCTGGAGAAGCCGTGCCAGCCGGTACATCGTGGCGTAGTCCGTCGAGTCAACGCTTAGCTGGTGCTGACATGCCTGAATAACACGGTCGCTGTACGAAAGTGACAACCCTGCGTCTATTACAACGATATCGGCAATCGGGCCGATGAGATAGGCTGTGGAATCCTCCGCCACTGATAGCGCGCGCTCATGGTACACAATTCCCTGCCGCGGCGTTCCCATCAGTTGATGGAGATAACCAAACGTTCTCAACATTTCCAGATTCCGCGGGTCAAGCTCGTAGGCGTGAGCCATGGCATCGACAACTTCGTTATACTTTTTCATCCTGAAGAACAGCATTGCCCGTGACAGGTACACTTCCCCGGAACGGGGAAGGTATGTGAGTGCGCTGTCGAGTTGTTGTTGAGCCTGTGCGTACTTGTGGTCATGGATCGCTAGATCTCCCAGCGCGCAGTACGCGGTTCCATTCGTAGGGTCAATTTTGAGCGCCGTTTCTGCCATCATTCGGGCCTGCGTAAGCCCTGTGAGAGACGTATCCCAACCCTGCTCGAATCTTTCAATCAGAAGTTCCGCCGCCTGTGCTCGTGCATCCGGGAACAACCCGTCCTGCTGGATCGACTGATTGAATAATTCCAAGGCGTTCAGCGAACTCTGGGCCGTCAAACGGGGCAACATCTCGATGCCTCTCAGGTAGAAGAGATACGCATCCTTATTAACCGTGCGGTGCCCCATGTCAGCGCGCGCCGATGACCCGTCGGAAGCTGATCGAAGTACTTCAATAATGTGGCGATACGTCTCATGGGGGATTTCATGAATGAAATCTGCTGGCTTTGAATAGTCATCTTCCCAGAGGAGATCTCCTGACGAATCCACGAGTTTCAATCGTAGGAAAATCTTGTCATTCGACTCCCCGATTGTGCCCTGAAGAACATAGGGATACCCTAGACGGAATACCGCTTCTTCAGGCCGTGAGCCGACTGTTGAAAGCCGGTAGATCGATGCGTATCCCAGAGGCAGATATGGCTTTGAGCGTTCAAACTCAGCAACGATTTCATGGGAAAGTGCACTGCCAAGGATCGTCTCCTCCAGAGAATTTGTTGCACTTGAAAGCGGAAGAACAGCAATCCCTACCGGTGTGGTAAACATTTTCTTCTTGTACTGCACGATAACAATTGTGCTGAGGATGATCAACCCGGCGATGATTGCGTAGACGAGGAATTTAATGGTCCGGGATTTCTTTTTTTCTATCGATGGCGTGGCAGCTGGTATCGCCTGGGTCTTGCTTTCAACCGGTTTTTCCTCGACGACCTTGCTTTTCTCTGTTCCCTGTGAATCTTTGATTTTCTGTTCGAGCAACAAGGCATCGGGGTTCGTCGGGTCGTTGACCAGGGCCTTTGCCACTTCGATTGCAGCATGTTCGATATCGCCCGCAGTGTAAAAATGCTGGGCGGTTTTTAACAAAGCTTCGACGCGTTCATGCTTCTCAACCTCCCGCCGCAGCCGTTCCTGTTCTCTTCGCAGGGTGTCAAGCTCCAGACGCTTTTTCTCAGATTCATCCTTCCGACGCTTTTCTTCCTCCCTCCGCAGCCGGTCTTCTTCGCTTTTCTGGCGGGTGATCTCTTCCTGCATCTTCCGCTCTTCTTCGCGCCGCTTCTCTTCCTGCTCGAGCCGCTTTTGCTCCAACTCTTTCTTTATGCGCGCTTCCTGCCTCTTACTCTTCTCGGAATCGAGTACCCGCTGAACTTCATCCTCCTGGGCTTTCCGCATCTGCTCGGCCCGAACCTTCTGATTTTCAAGCTCTTCAAGGTTTTTCCGATGCTCAAGAAGGTCCTGGCTCATGCGCTGCTTTGCCATCTCACGGGCTCGGCCTTCAATCTCCCGTTCCAAACGGCGTGCCTCCTCCTCGAATGCCCGCCTTTTCATATCTTCAGCTTTTCGTTGCAGTTCTTCAGATCTCTGGCGATCATCCTGGTCGGACACGAAATTCCCCTTTCTTTCATTAATTCGTCAAACTCGCAGAATATAGAGAAATAGCGTTCCAATGTCAATAATACCTGTAGTCCGCATCAAGCTGAATTATGACTTTAAGCCGTTGCTATAAGTCTTAATAATCCTTGTGAGTACATGTGAGATTTTGCCCTCAGATCGAATTATCGTATATTGTTCAGAAGTTGCCCTGAACAATTGACGTGGATAGGATGAAATCCAGAAATATAAAACGACAGAATCTCAAATCTTCCCTGAAGGGCCTTGACCGCAGATTTGATACAGAGTCTCCTTCTGCTATCGATGCAGGCGTGCTGGAAACCTTCCCTTACGAGTATCCCGGGAAGGATGTCATTGTCAATATCGATACAAATGAATTCACCGCAGTCTGTCCTTACTCCGGATTGCCGGATTATGGCATCATCAAAATCGATTATATTCCGAAGAAGAAGGTGATCGAACTGAGGTCGCTTAAGTACTACCTCTTCTCTTTCAGAAATGTGGGATTGTTTCAGGAACACGTCGTGAATCGCATCCTGGAAGATTTGGTCCGTTGCGCCGAACCGAAATGGATGCAGGTCGCGGCGGATTATAATCTAAGAGGCGGAATACACACCGTGACACGGGTGGAATGGGGAAAACGCTCCTGACGACTGATCCTAAAATGATGGTCAAGGTCATGCTCATTGCCGGAGCACTTTTCTCATTTGCCGGGGTTGCCGCAGGCGCGTTCGCGGCTCATGGCTTAAAGAATCGGATGACGCCCGAGATGTTCGCGATTTTTGAGGTAGGCGTACGCTACCATATGTATCACGCTCTCGCCCTTCTCGCAGTTGCCTTCTCGATCAATCTGTTCCCTCAATCGGGCGTTCATGTGGCAGGATATTTCTTTATCCTTGGAATCCTTATTTTTTCAGGGAGTCTGTACCTGCTCAGCCTGACAGGTGCGCGCTGGCTGGGAGCCCTCACCCCGGTCGGCGGTTTCTGCTTCCTACTTGGATGGCTCTGGATCATCTGGTCGGTCGGCAAATCGTTGTAATCGATCCCGTTTCGATCTTATTCTTCCGCGGAGAACCTCGAATATCGAGGGCAACATTGAAATGATGATGATTGCCCCTATCACAATCGTGAAGTTGTTTTTGACCATCGGGAGATTGCCGAAATAATACCCTCCGTAGATAAATGTTCCAACCCAGAGGACGCCGGCAAGAATGTTGTATAACATGAAGCGACTGAAGGTCATCGAGCCGAGGCCGGCGATGAAAGGCGCGAATGTCCTGATAATGGGGAGGAAGCGGGCGTAAATTATTGTTTTTCCGCCGTACTTCTCAAAGAATGAGTGAGCCCTGTCGAGATGCCGCTTGTTGATCAGTCTATAGTTCTTTTTCGATAGTAACTGTGGACCGATCAGATAACCAATCCAGTAATTCGTAATGTTACCAAGGATTGCCGCAGCGCTCAAAAGGAGAAAAAGGGAAGTCGAATCAAAAGAGTCGAAAGCAGCGATTGCTCCGGCAGCGAAGAGGAGAGAGTCACCAGGCAGGAACGGAGTTACAACAAGACCCGTTTCACAAAATATGATCAGGAAGAGGATGCCGTATGACCATACGCCATAATCTGCAATGAGTTGATTGAGGTGCACGTCGAGGTGAAGGACGACGTCGATAACCTGTTGGAGAAAATGCACTATTGATTTCCTCGGTATCCTTGTTTGTGGGGTAATTTCCTGCGAACAGGATGTTCATCGGCGTTCATCAACCTGAAATCTATTTCCCGTTCTTCGGGGTCGACCCTAACTACCTGGATCGTGACTTTGTCTCCAAGCCGATATCGCCGATGATTTGTCCTCCCGGTCAGAGAGAACTGAAGCGGATCGTATGAATAATAATCATCTTCCAGATCGCGGACATGGACAAAACCCTCTACCAGTAAATCGGTGATTTCTACAAAGAGTCCGAACTTGACGACACCGGAAATCAACGCGTGGAACTGATCGCCGAGGTGGCGTTTCATATACTCAACCTGCATCACCTTCACAGAGGCACGTTCAGCCTCCTGAGCAACACGCTCTCGCTCGGTTGATTGCGCACAAATGTCGGGAAGCACGTTTTCATAGTATCTCCGTCGCTGGAGAGACATTTTCTTGCTATACTCGTGAAGGAGCCGATGAACCTGTAAATCGGGGTATCGCCTGATGGGTGACGTGAAATGCGTGTAGTGCTTCATCGCAAGTCCATAGTGGCCTATATTTGTTTCGCTGTAGACCGCCTTCGACATCGAGCGGATCGCAACCTCATTAATGACATTTTCCTCTTCCGTACCCTGAATATCCTTCAGCAGCCGTTGTAACGACCGCGATGTCATGGAATTCTCGGTCCCGACGGCATATCCCAGGTGCTGCACAAACGCACGGAAGTCCTTGAGCTTTTCCGGCGGGGGCGAATCGTGAATTCTATAAATGAAAGGCGCTGTTTCTCCTTCGCCCCTCGGCGTCTTTATATGACTGGCGACGATTTGATTGGCCAATAACATGAATTCTTCCACGAGT
>JAWOMQ010000065.1:0-12149 GCA_033852415.1 Bacteroidota bacterium | reverse complement strand
ACACACTTCTCGCGCGGTTTACGCGGCAACACCCGGTTGAACAGGAACCCAGTCACATGGCAACGCTCGATGAAAATCACCAATCTGAGGCAGAGCTTGTGAGTGCAAATGAGGGCCTGGTAAAATGAGTCCTGTTTCATCTGCTTTTGAGCCAGCTTCATTCCGTCCGACAACAACCGATCAGGATATCATAGGATTCTGAAAATGATAAAGAATCCCGGCCCACAAAAGAGGTCGGGATTTTTCGGATTGCCAATCGGAGTGCTCAAGTCCAAAGGAATGATCTGCAAAGCCCAGTTCGATGAAGCGGGTGTTTTCCAGACATTCGGTAAGTTTGAACTGCAGCCGGGTTAATCGGACGAAATATCTCAGAAGTGAGAAAACTCGGTGTGGAACATGTTATTCTTTGAATTTCGCCACGTCGATCTGATATTCCTCAATCTTACGGTAAACCGTTTTCCGATCGATGTCAAGGATACGCGCCACCTGGTTCAAATTCCCTTTTGAATCGCGGAGCACACGCAAGAGATATTTCTGTTCAGCATCCCGTATGACATGATCTAAATATTGCTTGAAAGGAATGAGGGTCGTTGAGGGGGATTCGATGATCCGATCTTCCGCGTGGCTCTCCCCATTGCCCATGGTCGGAAGCTCGACCGAGGTAACCGTTTGCCCTTCCGTCTTGATCATCGCCCGTCGAATGATATTTTCAAGCTCCCTTATGTTACCCTTCCATCCGTAATTCATCATTGCATGAATCACTGCAGGGGAAAAGCCCGAGATGGGCTGGCGCGCCAATGCCTGATGTTTTTGCAGAAAATGTTCGGCAAGCAGAGGAATATCTTCCAAACGTTCACGCAAAGGAGGAAGAACGATGGGGAATACATTCAACCGATAGAGAAGGTCTTCCCTGAATTTTCCTTCCGCAACCATCTTTTCGAGATCACGATTCGTGGCAGCGATAATCCGGACATCCGCCGCCATTGTGGTATTGCCACCAATGCGAGACACCTGTTTGTCCTGGAGGATGCGCAGAAGTTTTGTCTGGATGTCAATCGGGACATCGGCAATTTCGTCCAGGAATATGGTGCCACCGTTAGCTTCTTCAAATTTCCCGATCCGTTGTCGCGCGGCCCCTGTGAACGCACCCCGCTCATACCCGAACAGCTCGCTCTCAAGCAGGGTTTCCGGTATTGCAGAACATTGCACGACACTGAAGGGTTTATCTTTCCGCTGGCTGTTAATATGAATCGCCTTTGCGATGAGCTCTTTCCCCGTGCCGGTCTCCCCAAGAACAAGGACCGTGACATCGGTCTCTGCAACCTGACGAACGAGCTTGAAGACCTGTTCCATTTTCGAACTCTGGCTGATGATGTTCGAAAAATTGGCGGTCGATTCGAGCAAATGGCGCAGCCGGTGAAGCTCTTTGCTCTTTTCGCGGTCATCAAGAGCACGGCGCACCTTAAAGATCAGCTCATCGTTGTTACAAGGCTTCGTGAGATAGTCGTATGCACCCAGGCGCATTGCCTGAACGGCGGTTTGGACTGACCCAAAACCGGTCACCATAAGGACGGTCGCGTCGGGGACTTGTGTTTTCACATACTGGAGGAAGTCAATTCCACTCATCCCCTCCATGACGAGGTCGGAAATTATGAGATCGAACCTCTGCGAAGCGATCAGCGGCTTGGCTTCTTCGGCGCTGTTTGCAGTTGTTACATCGAATTTTTCATCCTGCAGAAGGGCGACGGTCGCGACGCGAAAAGCTTTGTCGTCGTCAACAATAAGGATACTTGCTTTGTCTTCTTTCATACAAGATCTTTCATGCTTTGTTCACCGGCAGTTGGATGCTGAAGGTCGTTCCTTCACCAACCTCACTGCGGACAGTTATGGTGCCTTCATGCTGGCGGATAATTCCGTAGGTTACCGAAAGCCCCAGGCCGACCCCGCTCACAGCGCTTTTGGTTGTAAAGAATGCGTCAAATATTTTGTTGATGTTCTCACGTGCTATCCCCACACCGGTATCCTCAACATTCACGACAACATTTCCATTGCCTTTCAGAGTCTCTACCGATAATCGGCCGCCCTGGGGCATGGCATCTTTAGCATTCAGGAAAAGATTCAGGAAGACCTGCTTCAGCTTATCTTTCGAGCCGTTTACGGCCGGCAGCCCCTGGGCAAGCGACAGGCTTACGCGGATATTTTGTTTTGCCAGCATCTGCTCAGATGCAGTCAGCACTTCCGTCACCACCTCATTCAGCTGCACCGGGGCCCGGTCAATCGGAAGCATCGTCGTCCTGTAAACATCCAGCATTTGCCTCGTAAGTTTCGCAAGGCGACCAACTTCATCCAGCGCAACACCGAGCAGTTCTCTATCATGCGTGCTCGTATCAGAGACATTGAGCCGTTTCTGAAGTGTCTGCAAACAACTCTGGATATTATGAACGGGATTATTGATCTCATGAGAAAGCTGGGCCGTAAGTTTACCGGTCGTCGCAAGCCGTTCCGCCTTGAGGAGCTCCGTCTGCATCGCCTGGAGTTGCGTGAGGGCTCCCTCCATCTCCAGATTTCGCTCGGCAAGCTGGTGCATTTTGTCCTTGAGCGAAAGGCTCATCTCCTGAAATTTCTCGGCAAGGTACTTGAGTTCGGCATCGCTTCCGACGCTGATTTTATAATCATAGTTTCCCTTGCTGATTTCGGTCGTCCCGCGAATCAGTCCAGCGATCGGTCTCGTAATTCCCTGAGATATCACGTAACCGATCGCGGCCGTCACGAGGAGAACGATCACCGAGAGAATCAGGAACGTATTGAAGACCGGCTTGAGCGCCATGGCGGTCTCCCGGTCGACCGATCTGAGCAATAAGATCGACAGGGGTTTGTGCGAAACACCGCCATCATCGAGACGGACGGCGGTTGCAAGGTAACGATCTGCAACGGTTTTGACCGGCACAACGGGGGGCTCATTGCCGCGAATCCGGATTCGTTCAAGCGTGTCGAGAAAGCCCGGGCTCGTATCTTTTAACCAAGCAATGAGAGCGCTCTGAGCGGAGGACGGAATCGTTGAACGCAAAACCGTATCCGCGATCGACAGTGCCGCATCACTGTTCGTCATGGCCTTAATCGCAGCAAGGTCCTGCTGCTCGAATCGAAACCCCAGCGTCAGCGAGCCGACTCGATCAGTGCCAATAATCATTGGGACGGTGGCACAACGGTAGACCGCATCGCCGATTTTCTGTATTCGGATCGAAGAGTTTGGTGTACCTTCCCCCGATTTGATAAACAGGTCTATGGGAAGCGTTTGTGACACCCTTCCATCCAATAGCCGCACCAGCGGCCGATCGTGAGAATCAGCAAGGAGAAAAAGATCGCTCAGAATACTACGGTTCATGTCTTCGGCAAGCTGGAGTGCCGTATTCTTGTCACCCAAATCCACAACAGCCTTCAGGCGAGGAGTTTCACTGATTATTTCGGTCGATTTTAGAATCTCCTCGGCGCGGAGCGCGTTGAGCTCCCTTATCGTGGTGTGATTGCTCCGGAGATCCTGCACCGAACGATTCTCGACCTGGACTCCCATCCAGTATTTGATAATCACGGAAGTTATCAGGAGAAGGATGAGGACCACACTCCAGATTGCGAGCAAAATTTTGTTCCGGAATTTCATTCTACGACATCCGCCTGGTCAGTACAATGACTCCGGCATCACTATTATTCATTGAAAGAGTTCTAGAAATGGATCGATCTCTATCGGAATAACCCATTTCTAATGTACTGCTTTCAAAAAAGAGATACAAAGTCGCGTCAGGCAGAGTGTGACCGCCCCAAAATCCTCAATTTGCTTTGGTCGGAAACCGGAAACGGCGAGCCCCGTTTCGTTCCCGTTTCCTGATTGAGACCCTCATCCATCTTGCAAGACCGTCTCTAAGACGCGTCGTGGGACGGCAAGCACACGCATGTGATGGTATGATCGGGTTCCGGGGCGATGAGATTGATCAGCCCGGCACAACATTCGGACCAGGTACGAGACCGGAGAACTTCCTGGTTCGCCGTGCGATCATCTCATCCAACGCGCCCGCCCCGGATACCCATGTACCATGTCGGCTACTTCTGCAAGACAACTTTCATGACGCGGCTGAAAGATTTCTCTCCAGCAATCAGACTGGTAGCGGCAAACCGGATGAAATACATCCCGCTCGACACGCCCGCAGCGTTCCAGGTAACAGATTTCTCACCACTGCTCTGCGTTTCATTCACAAGTGTTGCTACTACCTGTCCCAGGAGATTATAGACCTTAAGGGTCACCCGGCTCTGCACTGGTAAGCCATACCGGATGATCGTGCTCGGATTAAACGGGTTCGGGAACGCCGGGTCAAGCCTGTAATCAGAGGGGCTCTGTTCACCGGCATTTGTCTTAAGGGAAATAGATTCAATCGGATGGACAAGTGTGAGGGACCCACTTCCATTCAGTACCAATTCCTTGCCATCGAGCGTCAGCGACACCTGGTCCCTGAGCGCCCCTGTCCGCCATGACAACATCAGCGGATAAACTGCCGATGAGATTACAATTGGATACTCATTACGGCTCTTGGGAGATACAGTCTTTAATTGATCTCCCGACGCAAATCTCACATCAAAAGCCCCGGAAGGTGGGGGCGGAGGAAGTTTTCTCAGGAGATGCAACCGCGGGGTTTCGTTTGCAATATCTATTAAATAGAGTGACTTCTGGGTTCCCGCGGCGTCGCGGATCGAGAGAGAAGTTGCATCTGCCAGTGATGTATTATTTTCGACAGTGCTAGGAGAAATCCTCCCTGTTGGAGCGTTGAAATTCAGCACGCCATTCTGATTCACCTCGATCCAGTACCCAAAGCCCGGTGCAATCGTATCAGCGGTGTAATAAGAGCCGTTATACCCGAAAAGCGCAGACGTAATGATCCCCGGCGGCTGGGAGGTCAGCCCGAGAGCGGGCATTGGCGTTGAGATCGATCCGATGATGTTCCATCCCTTCTCGACATTTACAGAATCCTGGAAAACCTCGATTCCGCTGATCGAAACAGTCTCTGAATCCCCGAACTTCATCCAGTACCCATAGCCATTCAACATCGTTGTAAGTGGTACGTATCCACCCTGATACGCGAATGGTTTCGATATTGCGGTTGGATAGATCATCGTAGCATGATTATCGGGGACATTCACAGGGAGCGAAATCATGTCCCATCCTGCCAGTACGTTTGTTGGAACTGAGACAACCGTTGAATCGGACAGAACGAAGATTCTTCCCTTCATCCCCATTGACGCATGAATGCCGCACACGTAGTAATGGACGCCGGTATCGAAGAGGACTACATCGCCGCCGCCAAACGGCAGCTGAAACCCGCCGTTGGATATATTACCATTGGCATCCCAGGTTGCCTGACTTACCTCTACCACGTCGTGGATCTGTTCAAGGACGAAATGAATTCTCGTCCCTGCGAGCACAACTAGACTGTCAGGCAAAAAAGCAGTACCTGAATTGATAATGGTATACGGTGCATAATTGAGAAAATCAATAGCGTGGTTCTCTGTCGACCCAACAGTGAACTGCCAACTGTGTACCGCTGTTGCACCCTGCGAATTGCCATCGACCTTTACCGATATATGCGCCCAGTGCTGGCTGTCTGCTTCGACAGCGACATATGTGCCGGGGTTGAGGCCCGTGACAACCATTGAATCTGCAGAAACAACGGAATCCAGTACAATTCCGGAGCCCACCGAATCCTGATAAAGCTTCAGACTCCAGAGTTTAAACTGCTCATCGGCTGTCGTTGTAGAATTTCCATCCTGATCGGCAATGCATCTGATTGTGACCGCCGACGGGGGCGGAGCCGCCAAAACCGTAATCGTGCCTTTCATACCCATGGCAGCGTGCACGGTGCAGACATAGTAGTGCACCCCCGCCGAAAGCCCGGTCACATCGCCACCACCAAACGGCACGGAGAAACCTCCGTTCGGGGTATTACCATCGGCATCCCAGGTAGCCTGACTCACTTCCACAGCATCATGGATTGATTCAAGAGCAAAATGAACTCTCGTTCCAAACGGAACGACAAGACTTTCAGGGACGAAGGTTGTGCCCGAGTTTATGATCGTATAGGGTGCATAATTGACAAAATCGATCCGGTGCGCTTCTCCCGATCCGACTGAAATCTGCCAAGCGTTCGATGCCGTCGCCCCTTGCGAAAGTCCATCGACACCGAGAGAAATGTGAGACCAGTTCTGGCTATCAGCTTCAACCGCCACATATGTACCGGCATTGAGGCCACCCACAACTAATGAATCTGCCGACGAGGCAGAACCGAGAACAATTCCTGAACCGATTGAATCCTGGTAAAGCTTCAAACTCCAGTTCTTAAACTGCTGATCTCCTGTGGTAGAAAAGTTGCCATCCTGATCAGCCAAACTCCTGATGGTGATTGTGGTCGTTGGGGGAGGCGTGACGACAGTGATCTCCCCTTTCATCCCCATGAATGCATGCGCTTGGCAAACAAAATAGTGAGTTCCCAATGTTTGCAATACAATCACAGTGTCTGCTCCAAACTGAGTCACAAAACCTCCATTAGAGGTATTGCCGTTCGCGTTCCAGGTTGACTGACTGACTTCAGCTGCATTATGGATCGACGCGAGGGTAAACCTGATGGTATCGCCGAGCTTGATGGTCACCGTGTCTGGTGCAAAGCTGAACCCGGATGTCCTGATGGTGTCTGTGGTCGCGAAACAGATCTGTCCGGCGATGATGAACAACCAAAATATTCCTGCAAGTTTTCTCATGCTACGAGCCCTTTCTGATAATAGATGGAGAAATCTTTATGGTTGAAATGATCATTCCCGTTGCGAAATACAGAATAGCGCCGGAGATAGTTGCCCCCAACTATCCCCGGTATCAATCTCCACGTATTGCCGCTTCATTGAACGATGATCGTCCCTGTCATGCCCATGCTGGCATGATAGGTGCAATGATAGTGGAACGTTCCTGCCGTGTTAAACGTTGTCGTTTTGCTGCTCCCACCCGGGATATCGCCAGTGTCCCATAATCCCGGCGTATCACTCGTGGAGGTGTGGGAATAACTATCTTTATTCTGCCACGTAATCGTCGTTCCCTTCGTGATTGTCAGTGTGTTGGGAACAAAGGATACGTTCTGCATGTTGACCGTGTTGGCCGGAGGACCACCTCCTGTGCCGGTGTTACCGCCCCCGTACGGACTCGTTGAACTTGGCCCGCAACCAGCTATCATGAAAATGATTGCCGCCGTGCCGATAGCACCAACGATCGATAAACTATTGAGGTGCTTCAAAATGTGTTTCATTGTTTTAGCTTCCTATGATTTTACATGTTTGTTATCTTACCTGGTTTGATCACTGTTTACTCTTACTACAAACGGCATACCATCTGTTAATTTGGGCGTATCCTGTCATATAGGGCAACTTCTGAAGTTTCTTGTGGTCAGGACGCCACAACAGCTTGGGCGGCGGGTTCAGGCTGTGTGACATGACATGTACAACCTCCTCCCCTTCAATTTGTGATTATTTCGGACATCGAAAATATGGATAGAGCCTCGGGTTGGACCGCACGCGGACTGTTAGTGGAACCCGACTGCGCACACGAACAGACCTCACGAAGGAAAATTCAGGATGGCACAAATAAAGAGGGGCAATCGAACGATTGCCCCCGGACCTCAGATGGTTGCCCGGGAATTATTCGAATCCATAGTCGATTGCCGTTTCATGGGATTCCTTCTTGAATGATTGAGAAGGAACCGGAGGTAAAGAAAGAACGGAAGAGTAGGTGTGGTTGATCCGATATACCAAATGGCGGGAATTAAGTAAAGATCGGGTTGCTCAAAATCGAAGTGCCTCTGCGATTTATTCCTTCTAATTATTCGCTCACTCCTGGAAGTTGCATCTCTTCCCAAAAATTGATACAATTCGGCCACCTTGTGATTATTCGAACAAATTCTCTCTAATGTAAAGGATTCCACCATGAATGAAACCGTCCTCGACCGGCTGCTCCGTTATGTAAAAATCGATACTCAATCCCAGGAGGACGCCGAAAGCTACCCAAGCACCTCCAAGCAGTTCGATCTCCTGAATCTCCTCGAGAAAGAGCTGAAAGAGCTCGGTCTCGCACAGGTCAGCATAGACAAATACGGTTATGTCTTCGCAACGCTTCCCGGTAACTTGCCTAAAACCGACGCAGCCCGGAACAAAGTCCCAAGAATCGGTTTCATCTCGCATGTAGATACTTCTCCGTCAGCCAGCGGCACAAACGTGAAACCGCAGGTGATTGCATACAACGGAGGCGACGTCGTGCTCCCCGGCGATCCCAATATCATCATAAAGGAATCCGAAAACCCTGAGCTCAAACATAACATCGGCAAGAAGATCGTCACCAGCGATGGGACGACGCTCCTCGGCGCGGATGATAAAGCCGGCCTCGCCATTATCATGACCATGCTCCAGACGCTTATCAACAATCCGAAAATCCTGCATGGTGACATTAAAATCGGCTTTACGCCGGATGAAGAAGTGGGGGCCGGGACAAAGTTTTTTGATATCAAGTCCTTCGGGGCCGACGTCGCCTATACCGTTGACGGCGATACTCCCGGCGAACTCAACAAGGAGACGTTCAGCGCAAATTCCGCCACGATCACGGTCCACGGCAGAAACATCCACCCGGGAACCGCAAAAGGAATCATGGTCAACTCTATTAAGTGTATGGCTGACATCATCACACGGCTCCCAAAAAACATGTCACCAGAAACAACCGAAGGATATGAACCCTACCTCCATCCCCATGTCATCAAGGGTGAAGAAGAAAAAACCACGCTCAATTTCCTTCTGAGAGATTTTCGTACAGAGGGACTCGAGGATCTGAAGAAAATCCTTGAAAAGATCATTGCGGATGTCCAACCACTCCATCCAAAAGCACGGATTGAGCTGACCATCACCGAGAGCTATCGGAACATGAAAGAAGGTGTCCTGAAGGATTCCAGAATCCTTGATTGCATGTGGGAAGCGACAAAGCGCGCAGGAATGGAACCGAAATGGGTTCCCATCCGCGGCGGAACGGACGGATCGAAACTGACGGCAATGGGGCTTCCCTGCCCGAACATCTTCACAGGAGGCCAGAATTATCACGGCAAGACAGAATGGGCTTCAGTCTGGGGTATGGAAAAATCGGTCGAGACGTGCATCAATCTTGTCCAGGTCTGGGTAGAAAAAAGCCGATCCTGAGGCATCATCCCTCTCCTAGTTCATCAGAATCCTTTTGAGTCTCAATAATTACCTTCGACAGAGAAACGAGGAATAACTCTATGGAACCTACAACAACAAACGGACTTCCCGAAAACGCGTACAAGGAACTGAAGGAAGGAGAGGTCTACCAGCCTGTTATGGGACCCACTCAAACTCCTGCTGAGGTAACACCCTGGTCGGTGGGGTGGGGATTGGTCATGGCGATCCTCTTTTCAGCCGCAGCTGCATACTCGGGTTTGAAAATCGGGCAGGTGTTTGAGGCGGCAATTCCTATCGCGATCCTCGCAGTGGGGATATCAACGGCGTTCAGGAAAAAGAGCGCTCTCGGCCAGAACGTGATCATCCAATCAATCGGCTCAGCCTCCGGTGCAGTCGTCGCCGGGGCGATATTTACTATCCCGGCTCTCTACATCCTCGATCTTCCCGCAAGCTTCCTGAAAATCTTTCTTGCATCGCTCTTTGGCGCTTTCCTTGGAATCCTTTTTCTGATCCCTTTCAGGAAGTTTTTTGTCAAAGATATGCACGGCAAGTATCCGTTTCCGGAAGCGACGGCGACAACTGAAATTCTTCTCGCGGGAGAGAAAGGCGGAAAGCAAGCTGTCGTGCTTGTGGTAGCGGGCGTGATCGGGGGTGTCCTTGATTTCATTACAAGCTCGCTCGGCTGGTGGTCAGAGGTTGTTACCTCCCGCGTTGTCGGCTTTGGCGAAGCGCTTTCGACGAAGATAAAAATGGTTTTCAAGCTCGATGTCCTGTCGATGGTTTTCGGGCTTGGCTACATCGTCGGGTTGAAGTACGCCGCAATCATATGCGCCGGGTCATTTCTCTCATGGTTTGTACTCGTCCCACTGTTCGCAGAAATCGGTAACTCGCTTAGTGTGCCGCTTGGCGCGACCGCGACAAAGCTGATTTCAGCGATGAGTGCAGAGGAGATCTTTCGTAACTACGTGCGCCAGATCGGAATCGGAGGTATCGCAATGGCAGGGATCGTGGGGATCATTCGCTCGTCGAAGATTATCGGCGGCGCATTCTCGCTCGCGTATCATGAAATCGTCCATAAGAAGAAAGAGAACGCCACGGCGGAGCTCAGAACACAGACTGACATACCCATGCTCTTTAATATCATATTCATCATTCTTTCAGCACTGTGTATCTTTATCTTCTTTTACAGCGGCGTGGTCTTCAATTTTGTCCACGCTCTGGTCGGTCTGATCCTGGTAACGATCGTCTCATTTCTATTTACTACTGTTGCCGCAAACGCAACCGCTATCGTCGGGACAAATCCCGTTTCCGGAATGACATTGATGACACTGATATTGTCCTCGTTTGTGCTTGTTCAGATCGGCCTCACGGGAACATTCGGAATGCTGAGCGCGATGATCATCGGAGGGGTTGTTTGTACTGCGTTGTCGGTTTCCGGTTCGTTCATTACTGACCTGAAAATCGGCTACTGGCTCGGAACAACGCCCAAAAAGCAGGAAAGCTGGAAGTTCCTCGGTTCGCTCTTTTCAGCAGGAACAGTGGCAGTCGTGATCATCATTCTTAACCAGACCTTCGGATTCAAGGGTCCCGGCGCTCTGGTTGCACCACAGGCGAATGCCATGGCAGCCGTCATCCAGCCGTTGATGTCGAATGTCCCCGCGCCGTGGATCCTTTACATGGTTGGTGCAGTCATCGCCCTGTTGATGACTATGTTAAAAATTTCCCCGCTGGCATTTGCGCTCGGCATGTACATTCCTCAGGAACTCAATACTCCGCTTCTTGCAGGTGGTTTGGTCGCCTGGTATGTCACGACACGTTCGAAGAATGAAAAACTCAATAACGCGAGATTTTCGCGCGGCACACTGATCGCATCAGGTTTCATCGCCGGGGGCTCGCTCTTCGGCGTTATCGGCGCATTCCTGAAATTCGGAGGGATCAACCTGTTCAACGATGAGTGGTCCGTGACAAACGGCGCGGAAATTCTTGGGATTTTCGTGTTCCTCGCGCTTGTCGGATATACCCTCTGGGATTCACTGAGGGCAAAGGAAGAGATGTAATCGTAGAAAAACCCGGCCGTGTGTCAGATCATCTGATCTGACACACGGAGGGAACCTCACTGCGCAGGAAAGAACGGCTCAAGCCAATCGACAAGGTCTTCCTCAAGACTCTTCTTTGGCGACTCGATAATCCTTCCGGTCTCCATTCCCCTGAAACTGATGATGAATGTTGGGACATTCGTGATATTGTACCTCGCCTTGATCCCTTCCGGCATCAGCATTGTTCTGTCGACGGCGATCATCGTGATACTATCGGGGGGAAACTGGCAGCTATCGATGACTTTCCAGAACCTTGGCACTTCTCTCCTGCTGTCGCTGCACCATGTTCCATAGACAACAAGAATGCTGACGTTTCCCTTCATTTTTCTGAGCTGAGACAGATACTCTTCCTGCGGCTTGTAGTTCACATACCCGGTATCGAACCACTTCGCATAGGAAGGTGATTGGAAGACCGAGCGCGGAGTCCATCCGATTTCCATATGTTCGTTAGGCCGTACTGCAATTTTCGGTGCAGATGAACAGCCGATAAGAAGAACGAATATTGCACCAGAGACGAGATTCTTCCCAACATTTTGCATAGTTATGGTCACTTGACGTTTTCCTTTAATGGGTGAGTGTGAACACGTATAGGCGAATTAATATTCCCCTGTCATAAAATAGGAAGAGACGGGAGATTTCAGATGTTTCCCCTGCAAAGCGGTGAGCCCGGTACTGACAGAGATACGATAGAGGGCATTGCCGTCCAGCGGAATTGAGGGGTAAAAATAGAAACCGTTCGAAAACAACGTGAAATTTCCGGCCACCCGGACGTTCATTGAATCCAGGAGCGAG
>JAWOMQ010000054.1:0-2857 GCA_033852415.1 Bacteroidota bacterium | reverse complement strand
CGTAGGAACTCGGTCGTGTAGTAGCTGGCATATGCTGCCAGATTCCTGGTCAGAAGTTTTGCATCAATAGGTTCACGGAGCCAATCGAATCTCATTCCCAAATAAAGCCAGTATGAGGTCTGGAGTTGAAAGTATCCGTACCATCCGTAAGGAAAGTTAGGGTTTATCGCGTGGAGTGAGTCCGAAATGACATTCCTTCCAAAAAAAGCTTCACCACCAGCAACGATGGAATGCGATTCACGTTGTTCGCTTGGCGCCCACTTGTACGTCAGGTCGATCCCCGCCAGCCGCGCCGGCGACGGGTGTTCTTCGGTGTACCCGCTCGCTCCGAGTATGAGCAGGTGCTCGTTGTTCCAATCCTTCGAAAGAGTGATATGCGAGAGGTAACCTGGTTGAAGCCCGCTGGTTCCCTCGCCGAGCCCGAGTTCCCCGGCTCGGAGGATATCGACATTCATTTCGAGCGTCGTTTGTGGAATCGGGTTCGGCAAAAAGAAATCCATATCAACGCCGGTAGGGTTGAAACCGGATTCGAAAAATTCTCCATGCTCGGAGCCGAGAAATCGTGACACGATGAGCGGACGGGTTGTCCACGGGAGATCGTGCATGTGAATCTTATTACTTATCCCGAATGGAGCTCTGAATTTGCCAATTTTAAGCTTGAGACCCAGGGGGGCTTCTTCGATGATCGGCAGACGCTTGATGAGTCCGTAGGCTTCCTCGGCGTCAACGGAGAAGTCCTTGCCAGCTTCGTTCTCCACAGACACGATGAGTACTGCCTCCGCATAGGGGTCTACAGCGTTGAGCATCTCCAGCTCGGCCGTTCGCAGAAATGGGCGATTACTTATTTCATGCTGGCCCGTGGCGTCTGTGACAGTATGGTCGTCGGCACGCGCGGCAAAGTTTATGAATGCGGTCGTTCGGGGGTTTAAAACGACGGGCGCAATCGCACGCGAAAGCGCGTCGATTTTATTTTCCAACTGTTGAGCGCGTTTTTCAATATGTTCTTCTGCCTGTTCGAGATCGTCCGATTGGGATGAATCGATTGCGGATGTTTGCTGCCGCAGAGAATCCAGCTCCTGCCGGAGCGATTTAAGATCAGCTCTCAATCTTTCAACTGAATTCTCTTCTGTGCGCGGATTTTCCTGCCCCGCTCCCCGATACGGGGTAAGGAACAATAAAAATAACAGAACAAAAACTAGTGTTTTCATTAACCCTCTCCATGGAACGAATGTTCCGGTTATTTGCATCGCCGATACCTGATGTTCAGGTCCCGGCTGGTTTTAGATGTAGATTCTAAACGACGGGAAGAGGGGGTGCTCGAACTTGCCGTATGGATTGTTCGACGGGAGTGACGCCGGAATCAGCGTATTTTGGTACGTACCGCAGGATATGCAGGACTGCGGGAAGCGGCGAATCTTCTCCCAGCAGAGGATACGTTGTATTGATACGAAAGCAGATCGAGCAGAACGTCGGGTCACAATTGCCAGACGTTTCCGACTTGTGCTGCGCTTGGAATGAGGCCGACCCCGGGAGGCAAACACCATGGAAGTGAACCACGGGGAGCACGGTGTCGGTGGTGGCGTAAGAAGCCACCAGCAGAAGAACGGCGATGTTGTAAAAGATCGTGCGCTGAGACATTGCTATAATTAATAAATGTAGTGAAAATGATCCACATCTGCAACCGCGATTATTCACGGCAAAGAAAATGGTTCGTGTCAACGCTCAATTGACTCTCAGGGCTCAAACCCCTATATTCCAATCATCTATGAGAATTTATCATGGTTCTTAAGGGCAAGTCCGTTCTTATTACCGGCGGAACTGGTGCGCTCGGAAATGTCGTCGCTCAACGTTTTCTTGATTCAGGGGCGAGCGTTTCCACGTCGTACCTCTTTGAAGATGAGTTGAAAAGGCTGCCGGAAAGTTTTAAGAAGAATGTCTCTATTGTGCGTGCAAATGTGACAGAGGATGAGGATGTTGTTGCGCTTTTTCATCAGGTCGTGAGTCGGTTTGGGCGTGTTGACATTCTCATCAACATTGTGGGCGGATTTCTCCCTCGTTGCAATATTCGTGAGGTGAAATCGAAAGACTGGGACCACATGATAAACATCAACCTGAAATCTGTCTTCCTCTGTTCGCGCGAATTTTTGTCCCGTCTCGGCCGGGCATCATACGGGCGGATTGTGAGTATCGCTGCCATGCCTGCGATCAAACCGGTCGCCGGTCGTGGCCCCTACGCGGTCTCGAAGGGCGGTGTCATAACGTTGACGCAGGTGCTCGGTGAGGAACTCCGGGGTTCCGGCATTACCGCGAATGCTATCGCGCCGTCTATCATTCGCACTGCGGCGAATGTGAATGCGATGCCGGAGGAAGATCAATCGAAATGGGTCGATCCGGAGGAAATCGCTGAGGTGATCATGATGCTTTGCTCCCCAAAAGGTCAGTCGATGAACGGGATTTGTATACCCGTATTTGGAGGAGTGGCTTAAGAATGGCATTGATTGACAAGATCGGCGATGACCTGAAAGCTGCATTGAAAGCAGGCCAGAAGGTGCGACTTGAAACATTGAGGACGGTTCGCGCGGCACTGCTCGAAAAACAGGTCGAAAAACGGCCTTCTGGAGGGATGACGGAAGAGGATGAGATAACAGTGCTGCTTGCTGCATCGAAGAAACGCAAGGAAGCAATCGAGATATACAGACAGCATGGGCGAGATGATCTGGCTGATACAGAGCAGCTCGAGCTTAGTATTATCCAGGAATATCTTCCGAAGCAAATGACTCCTGAAGAGATAGAATCGGTGATACGGCAGATTATCAATGAAACTGGCGCCGCCGGTCCTGCGTCGTTCAGCAAAGTG
>JAWOMQ010000114.1:0-7038 GCA_033852415.1 Bacteroidota bacterium | reverse complement strand
TGGGGTCACTGGCAGTATGCAACGCGTTGCAGTCGGTGGAACGTAACGCAAAAAGATTCGCCATATACAGGGAACCGTATCCCCATCGTCGAGCATAATCGATACAGCGAGTGACCGTTCTATCATTTCGAAAAGCATCAGCAGTCGAGGGGTTGAGTCCAATGAAAAGGAGCTTTGCTTTCTTTGCGTCCCAAATTCGCCAAAGGCTATAGCGGTATTTCTTCGGAGGATTGGGAAAACATCCTTGAATTATTTGATTTGTATGATGGTCTTCATGGATCATTGTATTCATCACTCATTATAAAGATCCGAGCAAACAGTACTCAACCAATTTGGCGTCGAGTTTCCAAAGAAAATGGTTCTTTTTGTCGCCTACGACAGAAAACGGAAATGCCGCTTTTGAGTCGTTGCCGAGTCTCCGTCTAAATCTCTTCATTACCGTCGCATCGGTCGTGCACACTCGAGATATACAGTAGGCGAGATAGGCGGCGTACTCCTCCATCCTGGGCCGTAAGGAGCCATTGTAACAGGGACACCATTTGGCCATTTCCCCTTCACAGAAACGCTTGAAAGATTTCGTTTTCAGAACTTCTTTTGAAATGTAATAATCGTCAAAGACCGGTACGATGGATGGGAAGTAGTGATGCAGTACTTTTGAACCTAACACGGGTTTAATCAATTGAGTCTTTCTGGCTTTCGATACCTGTTGAACGCTCTGAATGATCTCGAAGAAAACGTCTGTATATTCACTTTTGTTAAGTCTGCGGAAATCTCTCATGCATCTGAGGCGGTGTCTATTGAATGCTCGGGCGAGTCGCGTAACGTTTGTCTGGACGCGATCGTGAAATGCCTGTGGACGTCGAATTGTGACGTTTCGCCTGGCTTTCCATTCGCCCGTCATTTGCCAAATGATCTCATGGGTCTTGTTCACCGTTCGTCGATCTTCCCATGCCCATATCTGATCGAACCCTCTTTCACTGCGTGTTTTTCTTGCTACTTCATGAATAGATGCCATCGTGGCCAACGAACGCGCGCCCTCTGTGGGGCCTGGGCTACGTCGATAATTCTTAGGATTAATTAATGATACCACCTGATCACTTCCGTTTTTCATTCTTCCACCAGTAGAGAATCTTGTCGTCGATTTGACGATAGTCTACTCCGAGAGCTTCGAAGTGTTTTTCGGCGCAGTCAAGTTTCCGCTTCTCGTGAGGATACTGTAGGAGGTTGCGGTCCATCGTCCCCTTTGTCTCCCGAACCAATTGCAGCTTCATTTTTGGCTCTTCACTGGTCCATCGGATGATGCCCCAATCAGGGTTATAGTTCCCGATAACCTTTGGGATGTTAATGCGGAACGAGCTCGGGAATTTAAAATATAGCACCATTTCATCTTCCTTCTGGAGACGGTATTGCACAAAGCGCATCTCGACATCTGAATCGCACTGGACTTGATCGTAGAGAGAATTTTCATCACCGGGAATGACCTCCTTTTGTGCATAGCGCATATTTTTCGGGAATAGTTGCTCGACGTCGTGAATAAATGGATCACCGTCGACGATGTATTCAATGCGCAGTGCCACATGATCAGCAAGGACATTTTTCACTACATCGATGAATTTGCTGCAAAAGCCTTGGGGATTTTTGAAGATGAGTTCTTTCTTCGATCCAGGGAGGGAGCGGAAGATGCGATTGAGCGTGGGTCGAGTCAATCCGGTCTCGCGCGCCGCGCGATCGATGAAATTGAAAACCGGATACGTGGCCGATGGTTCTACAACAGATCGGCTATCTATTTTTTGCCCTTCCTCAGTATCGAATGTAATGGGATGGTACTTTGTGAGGATGTTATCGTTTCCGAAAATGACTTCTGAATCATCACCGCGTTGACGAACAACGACGAGTTTGTACCCTTTGAGTCGCACATCTTTGAGCTCCCGCGAAAGGTCTTTGCCCTGCTCAAATGATTTGGTCACTGTATTTGAGTCGCCGGAGCTGTCGGAGATTGTGACTTTTAGCTTCGCTGCATATCCAGTTACCGAGATCAATTCAATTTGGAAACTAGTGATGACGAATTTACCCTTGGTGACGACGACCCTGGGCTCCGGAAATTGAGTAGCTTTGAGATGTGAAACGCACTCCCCGATGAGATTCTCCGTATCGACATTGATACGATAGCTTGTCTTGCGATTAAGCTTTTCCCAAAATTCCTTGAAATCCTTGCTCCGGAAAATCTTGTCATTACGTTTGGAGAAATCGCGGCGAGCATTCGTTGGTGGTGCAGGCGCAGCCTCACCGTCATCCTGGTATTCCATTTGAAGCGAGCGGACATAGGATTCATAGCTATCGTTAGCAACGACGGTGAGGACGTTAACACCCTCTTCCATAACGCGCTCTCCCGTCTGATCTACACAGAGGCGTAAGCCGCGACCGATTTCCTGACGCTTTTTCATCTCGGATCGGGTCTCGTTCAGCGTGCAGATTTGAAAAACGTTAGGGTTGTCCCATCCCTCTTTGAGTGCGGAGTGGGCAAAGATGAATGCCACTTTTTCATCGAACGAAAGAAGCCGCTCCTTATCCCTCATAATGAGCCGGAATGCCTCCTTTTCCGCTTTCCGCTCATCCTCGTTCTTGCCTTCAGTGTCGATTTCAACCTCGGCACCATCCTTTTGCTTTTTCTTAGCAAAGTAGGCACTGCGGACTTCTTCAGACGAGAACTTGTTGAAAAAATCGTACTTCTTCTTGAGTCGCTCGAAGGCCTCATCGAATAGCGTCTTGATGAGGCCTTTGTTATCAGTGTAGTTTGCCACACGGTCAATGAAGAAGAGGGAGAGAACTTTGATATTTCTATCCTTCAGCAGCATTTGGGCTTGCATATGACGTTCCACGGTCTCTTCGATTTGCGCCCTGAAGACTTCCGGCTTCGAAGGTGTAGCTTCCTTCACTGCAAGTTTGTAGCCGTTGGTGAAGACGACTACTCCGGCGTTCTTATCGATGTCCTCTACGATGAGTCCGCGATACGCTTCATGTTTGGTCTTCGAGAAAACGTCGTCCCCTTTCTTGAGTTCAACGATGCCCTCTGTGGTCACTCCATGCGTGTTGATGAGCGTTCGCACACGAACGGCGAGCCCATAAGGGACGAACGATTCAAAACTGAAGAGCATCTGGTTATAGTTCTCTTCCTCCTTTACTCCGTAGACCTGTATCCGTTTGACCAGATTATGTTTAAGCGCGTCTACAGGTGAGAGACGATAGAGGAGGTTGGGGTTGGTCCGGTGCGTGGCACTGTAACGGATGGCGAACAACGGATGAAGCGTACGCAAGGCCGATCGCGCCTTCTCGCTCTCCATGTTCTGCGGCTCATCGAGGATGAGGATGGGGCGCGTCTCCTGAATGTACTGGTAAGGTTTGCGCTCGCCTGGGAGTTTCTCCGATGCCTTAAAAATGACATTTGAGTTCTTATTGAACGAGTCGAGAGTAATGGCCAAAACCTCAAGGAACGACGATGATGCGAAGTTGCGGAGCTTACTCAGCTGTTGCCCATCATACTGAGTGAGATGTATCGGTTCGTTGCCGTAGAGCGTGCGAAAGTGCGTGCGGGTGATGGCAAAGTTCTTTATGACGCCTTCATAGATGGCGATGCTCGGAACAACGACGACAAATTTCCGAAATCCGTAGTGCTTCTTGAGCTCAAGGATCGTCCGAAGATACACGTATGTCTTTCCAGTGCCCGTTTCCATCTCGAGGGTGAAGTTGGGATAACGCCATGAATTGTTGCTAATACCATCGAGCTCGAAGCCATCGTCGACATCGAGAGAGAGAAGTGGATCCTGAAGGCCATTTAGAGTGCGCACGGAGCTGAGATTGGCAAGGAGCCAGTTCTCTTCAAGCACTGTTGCGGGAGGCATGTTGGGAACAATCTCATCGCCGAGCTGGAATGACTCATCCTGCCGTGAGAGCTCATCGAAGAGCCTGACAGTACTTTCGACTGCGAGAAGCTGGTGCTCTTGCTTGTCGTCAAATTTAAGTTGGATGGTTTTGCTCATAAATCAGATTGTTTTCAGCTTGCAACGGTCCGCCAGACGCATCTTGGCCTGGTCGCTGAGAGCGCTATCGATGCAGACGAAGACATCGTTCTCTTTGAAGGACAGGGCATCGATGGTGCGGTGGTTGAATTTCTTATCCAAACAAATCAAAAGAGTATGTTCACAGCATACCGAAGATATGCGATACACGACATTATCAACTTCTTGCAAAGCTTCAAGTGTCGAATCAAGTGGGAATCCCTCGATAAGCATCAACTCCATTAGTATGCTCTTGGCATCTCGATTTTCGAGAGCTTCAATATCAAAGAGATTTAGACTTTTCTCAAGTTCAATTATACTTGTTCCCTTGTATTTTTCCCATATATTGAAAGCAGAAGTTGCCAACCGAAATGACCTGAATCCGACATCACCCTTACTTCGCAGGTTCTTCATCTTCTTTGCCGCCCAATGGAGCCTCTTCCTACAAACTTGATCGATACTTCTGAACCCAGCTTTGTATGCTTTCGTTTCGGGTTCGATTGGTTCCATGAATTGAACACAAATATACTTACGGGAGCCCTGGTCAGAATTGTTCAATTCCAGGACAGCCTCCGCTGTCGTGCCGGCACCTGCAAAAAAATCCAGGACGAGATGGTCATTGCAGTGATTCATGCTGACAATGTATTTGATTAGTTCAACGGGTTTGGGGTAGTCGAAAATGATTCCCGCTTCCTCAAGTTCGGCACCACTAGACTGAGTGTTCCCTAAACCCGTCAAGACTGATATCACATGACTTTGATTCTCTGGCCTCTTCTTGACATTCTCAATGGCTCCCGTTTCAGTCAATAAGAAAGTAGTCTCTTGACCTTTCGAATCCACAATCGGTTGCATCCCTCTTTCAATGAATTCCAATAGTATATCTTTTGAGCTCCATCCGCTGCTCACAGAAGTAGCGTTCTGAAGGCAGAACGACTTGATTGTTGCGTCATGCTCATAATGTGGCCAAGCATCTTTACGTTTACGTATTACTCCTCTTTCAAACGCGGCAGGAAAACCCTTTGGCAAGACAACGCTACTGACTGGGTTCTTTGGGCCATTTTTGACTATTGTGTTTCGTATTTCACCCTTAAAGAGTTTACTCGTTCGCGGAATGTTAGGATCGACAACCGGGGGTGCTGGAAAAAGTGAGAGATCCCTTGCAAATGCAAGCAGGTATTCGTGACAAACTTTCACCTTTGCCTGATTGTCGAAATTCCCATCTGTTTTCCAGACAAACTGAGCCAAAAAATTTTCCTCGCCAAATAACTCATTCATGATCATGCGAAGGCCGAATACTTCATTATCATTGATGGAAACCACTATCAAACCATCTTGAGAGAGCAAGGATTTTGCCAAGATTATCCTTGGATACATCATGCTCAGCCATTTCGAGTGGAACCTGCCGTCGGCACGGGTGTTCGTCGTCCATGGCTTGCCCATCTCATCAACTTGGTTTGTTCTTCGAAGGTATTCCTCAATTGGCTCTTTAAAGTCATCTTCGTACACAAAGTCCTTGCCCGTATTGTACGGCGGGTCGATGTAAATCATCTTGATCCTGCCAGCATAGCTCTTCTGCAGGATCTTCAAAACCTCGAGGTTTTCTCCCTCAATGAAGATGTTGTGTGTATTCTCCTCATCAATCCCTTCACCCGGGCAGGGAACGAGCGTCCCTTTGCTGGGGATAGCAGCCATGCGGCGGGCTTCGCGCTTGCCGGGCCAGAAAAGACCGAAGTGCTCGGTATCAGCACCTTCTTCCTCGAGATGATCCCTGAGATCTTCCCTGAGCACTTGCCAGTTGATCTTGCCGTCGGCAAATGCCTCGGGGATGACACGTTTGAGTGCTTCAAGTTTTTGTTTCGTGATAGAGAATTTCGGAGTGAGACGTTCGTAGGACATAGCAATCTTTCTTGTTAAGCCATTGCAACAAATTCATCGGCGATCTCTTCGGGTATTTCTTGGAGCATTTCATTAAACTTGCGAATAATTTTCTTCAGGTCCTGGATGCTCATCCGAGCCTCCCAAATTTTGATATCGGTCTCTGGACGACAATTCCAAAGGACTATTCCAACGATTTCATTTCGCTCGTCTGCAAGGAATTTGATTTTGGCATGTGATACTCCATGCCGCATGTTCTTGATGAGATCTCCGATTGCGACACAGTGTTGCTTACCCATCGTGATGTTAAGCTCTGGCCATCCCTGATCGATAAGGTCAACAAGCGTGGCCATTGGAGGTGTTCGACGGAAAATTCTTTCGTACGGAAATACGACTAGTCCAAAAAGTGAATTGATCAGTTGAGTAGTCTCAAACAGATCGGCCTGATGTATGTTCTTGTGAGCTTCAATGAAATCAAGATTCGTCAGCGTTCGCTGTCCGAAATCCTGAATTAAGCGTTTGGGGTCATAATTACTCATGTGGCTATTCCTATGTTTCGTCCAATCCGGGAATGTTACTGTTTTCGAGGTTAACAGTTTTCCAGTCTTCGGTATCGATTTCATCGCCGAGATCGTTGATGTACTTGCGATGACCCGCTGAGGATTTATCCCTGCCGCTCATTCCGTATTCGCGGTAGGGTTGGCAAGAGAATCGGGCGTCACAGTTTCTGCAGACACGGGTGACAAACGCTTGATTGTCGCCAGGAAGCCGTGACTTCATGTGGTCCAGCGACGGGGGTTCAAACTTATTCTCCTCAATACGATCAACAACTTTCCCGAATTCTTCGATGGTTTTGTCGACATGAACCTGATCAAATGGGATTTCAATGAGGGGCTGCCAGTTTGCAAACTCGACATCGATTTGTTGCTGATCCCGCTGCTGGATCGCTCTCATCAGGCCGTGACTAAAGGAGGTTGCAATGATTGCCGTATGATCGAGTTGTTGTCCACGAAGTTTCTGCCAAATGTACGCATAGACATCCAACTGCTTTTCGTAGAGATCCTTGTTCGCTCGAACATACTCGGCATCGTGGGTCTTGATATCGTAC
>JAWOMQ010000133.1:0-24918 GCA_033852415.1 Bacteroidota bacterium | reverse complement strand
TCGGCTTCACATCGGCTCTTCAATCCCGGATTCTCAGATCAAAAGAACCTGGAGGTCTACGGCAAGTGCGCCTACGTGAATGGCCATGGCCATAACTACGAAATCGAGGTTTGTGTCGCGGGGGATGTCGATGCCGGCACCGGAATGATCCTGGATCTGAAAAAACTCGGTGATATTATCGACGAATATATCTTGGCGAAAGTCGACCACAAACATCTCAATTTTGACGTTGATTTTTTAAAAGGCATGATCCCCACCGCTGAGAACCTTGCGGTCGCATTCTGGAATGTCCTCGCTCCGAAAATTCCATCGGGTCGGCTTTATTCGCTCCGGGTTTACGAAACCCCGAACAATTACGCCGAGTATAGAGGATAACTATGAAGAAGAATCGCTCAAGGGAGCGTATGACCCATGATGTAATTAAGAAGCTGATATCCCTGATTGGAGAAGATCCCACCAGAGAGGGATTGTTGCGGACGCCCGCTCGGGTTGCCAGGGCGTGGGAGTTTTTCACGTCGGGATATGGAACAAATATCTCCGAGGTCCTGAACGGCGCTATCTTTAAGGAAAAATACGATGAGATGGTTATTGTGAAGGATATCGATTTCTTTAGCATGTGTGAACATCATCTGCTCCCGTTTTACGGGAAAGTTCATATTGCGTACATCCCGAAAGGAAAGATTGTGGGTCTAAGCAAAGTTCCGCGCATCGTTGAGGTATTCAGCCGCCGCCTGCAGGTTCAGGAACGCATGACCCGGCAGATCGCCGATACGCTTTACAACACGTTGCAGCCTGATGGCGTGGCGGTGGTCATCGAGGCGCGCCACTTGTGTATGATGATGCGTGGCGTGGAAAAGCAGAATTCCGTCGCCTCGACAAGCGCCATGCTTGGATCGTTCCGCAAGGATGAGCGTACGCGTAACGAGTTCTTGAAACTTATCAACAGCAAGCTCTCCTAAGATGATCCCCCCTGGAAACCGCCCGGCGAGGGTCGAAAGACCGGTCGTCTGGGTTGTCGGCGCTTCACAGGGAATTGGCGCCGAAATTGCTCGTCAGTTTGCTTCGATCGGCTGCATTGTATGCCTTTCCTCACGGTCCCGATCTTTGCTGCTCAAAGTACAGCGGAACATCACAACCCTCGGTGGACACGCCGCAGTTTATCCGTGTGATGTCACCAGGATCAAATCTGTCCAACGAACATATGCAGCCATCTGTGACGATCATGGGCAGATTGATGTGCTTGTGAATAGTGCAGGCATCACTGTGTTTAGTGATTTTCTCCACACTTCGAACAAGATGGTTGAGGGGATCGTCGATACAAATCTGCGGGGTCCGATATATTGCACAAAATGCGTATTGCCCGCAATGTCAAAGAGAAGACATGGTTGGATATTCAACATTCTCTCGAACGCGGCTGTAAAATCATTTGAAAACTCAGCAATCTACACCGCAACAAAGGCGGGGTTGTTCGGCTTTTCCAGGGTCTTGCGTGAAGAGACCCGCCGGATGAATGTTAAAGTGGTCAATGTCATTCCCGGAGCCACGGAGACTTCGATGTGGAGTCGGGAGCAATTAAAACGGTACCGGCACAGAATGATGAGCGCGAGGAGTGTTGCGGAGGCGGTCCTATCAGTATACCAAATGCCCCCCGATGTCGTCGTGGACGAGATACTCCTCAGGCCCATGCTCGGCGATGTCGACTGAATCGAGTGAAGACATCTGACACATGGAGAACCTAACTATGGATCTTAGCGGGAAGACAGCTGTTGTTACGGGCGCCGGCAGAGGCATTGGGAAATCCATAGCGCTGAATCTTGCCCGGCAGGGAATCGACGTATGTGTCACTGCCAGAACGAAGTCCGAAATCGAAAAAGTTGCGGAGCAGATCAGAAGCTATGGTCGCAGAGCAATCGCTGTTCACGCTGATGTGGCAGATGAGCAGGCGGTCCGGGACCTTGTCCGACGGGCGCTCCACGAGTTCGGATCAATCGATGTCCTGGTAAACAATGCCGGCGTCGGATATTTTTCCCCGGTGAAGGACATGACGACCCAACAGCTTGATGCCATGTGGAGCGTTAATCTGCGTGGCGCGTTTTTGTGCTCGCGTGAAGTCATTCCCTCCATGATGGAGCGTGAAACGGGAGATATCATCAATATTGCATCCCTCGCCGGCCGGAACGCCTTCACCGGAGGTGCAGGATACGTGGCCACGAAATGGGCCTTGATTGGATTTTCCCGCTGCCTCATGCTTGAGGTGCGCGCAAGCAATATCCGGGTCATTACAATCTGTCCCGGCTCCGTCGACACTGGCTTCGGCGACCATTCAGCTCAGAGCGTGAAGAGCAAAGGGGCAATTCCCTCTGCCGACGACATTGCAACAGTTGTCATCGACACACTGAAAATGCCCCGGAACGTTATGGTAAGCGAGGTCGATATTCGACCCACAAATCCCAAAGGGTAAACCGCGACGGCGCAGTTTCAACGAGATAGTATTCCCTTTCCCGGGCGATGAACCTGCACTGTCGGATAAAATTTTTCAGAGACATTGGCAATCAATCGAGATTGGTGAGGCTGGTTCCGGAACTGCCGGCTGAGATCCTGCAGTATGAAGCCGGCCAGTACGCCACGATCGAGCGGGAAAGAGATCGTCTCGTGAAGATCTACTCAATTGCTTCGGCCCCCTCTGAGACAAGGTCACGAGGATATCTTGAATTCTACATCGCGGGCGAAGTCAAACCTGCTGAGAGCAAAGACGGCACCTTTGAATTCTTCTTCGACGACCTGACTCACGGGAAATATGTTGTAAAACAGGTCGGAGGCGATTTTGTATTGAAGAGGCACAGGAAGGGGCACTCGGCTATCGTCATGATCGCCACCGGAACGGGGATCGCTCCGTTCCGATCTATGATACATGAAGTTTATGCAGATCCAAAGGGCTGGAAAGGGATCCGATTTGCTCTGATGCACTCTCAGCGGACTGAAAAGGAGTTCGCCTACGACGACGGGTTCCGTGCGATCATGCTCGATGCAAAAATCGATTTTTGCTACGCGCCTTCGATCACAAGACCCGGAGGAAAATCCACAATTGCGATGTTCAATACCGGGCGTGTCAGTAACCTTTTGGAGCTTGCGCTGAGCAGCGGAAGCAGGTCGTATAGCTTCGGCGCGGCAAGTTTTGCCTCTCCTGAAACCGGTCAGAGACTCGCAGATATGATGCGGTCGCCAGACACATTAGTGATGGTTTGTGGGAACGAAAAAATGGTAGAAGAGGTCAGGTCTATTGCAAAGCACCATCACATTGCATGCGTAAGTGAAAGCAGGGATGACGGTTGATATCGGATGGGGGAATGGTCGATACGATTAGTTCTTCAATCCTGCGTCGGTGAATAGTTTCAAGATGCATGAACGGCAGAAATAGAGCAATCGGGTGTCGCCGATCTGACGGACAACAAGTTCAGTCTTGTCGAAATAGTTCTGGCAAAATGTGCATTTCTCTTTGTGATCCTGCACTGCCTGCCGTGATTTGTTCTGCAGCAACCGGATCCCGGCGACCGCGATAATCAAAAGAGCTGCAAGGAAAATTATTGCCAGAAATGTTATCATAGAAAAAATCGCTCTCGATTTAAAGTACCTAAATTACACGTGTGAGTCAAAATGAGTGCTCTTGAACCCTCAACTGTTCTTATCATTTAATCATTCTTGCAATCACTGGAAAGCACACTATGGACCGATCTTCCGCTCTCGAGTTACTAAAGCAGTACACAAAGAACGAGGCTCTTCTGAAGCATATGTATGCGGTGGAGGCTGCTATGAAAGCCTATGCGGGCAAATACAATGAAGATCCTGAAAAGTGGGGGGTTGTGGGTCTCCTGCATGACTTCGATTATGAAATGTATCCGACTGCTCCGGAGCATCCACTGAAAGGGTCCGAAATCCTCAAGGACAAAGGTTATCCCGAAGATATCCGGAAGGCAATCCTGGGACATGCCACATATACGGGAGTACCGCGCGACACGCAAATGGCCAAGGTTCTTTACGCCTGCGATGAATTATGCGGTTTCATCATGGCCTGCGCCGTAATCCGACCAAATAAAATCGCAGACCTTGAAGTTTCTTCGGTAAAGAAAAAGTTAAAAGATAAGGGCTTTGCCCGAAATGTAAGCCGTGAAGATATCACACAGGGATGTGCCGAATTGGGGGTGCCGCTGGAAGAGCATATTCAGTTCGTGATTAATGCAATGCGATCGATAGCCCCGGAATTGGGACTCTGACTGAGCACGCTTGGCAAGGGTATCCCTGGATCTGCCGTTAAGCTAAAAGAAATCCACTGTAAAACCCAGTCCGATCGTCGTAAGGCGCTTGTCAAAGTACTCGCTGAACATGTGCCTCCCGCTGTAGTATTCGATGTAAATACTCGGCCCTTTGCCAAACCATTCACCAAATTTCACACCGGCCTGCAATTCGTTGGTTCCCACATACGACGGATTGCCGTCCAGCGCCAGATGATGCGCAAAGAAGATATTTGAGGCGCGTTCTGCAATTCTTCCTGCGATGTCACGGAAAACGATTTCATACCCTCCGAAAAATGCGTACCGTCGGATCGACGAGGGTCGGACCAGGGATGCATAGGATGCTCCTCCGTAAAAACGGACAGTACCCCATGACGGGACGAGGGTGTGTGCAATCGTGACTTCACCAAAATCTCTCGTGAATGGGATGGGCGGACGGTTGTCGATCCATGAGTTCGACGCGGAGAGGTAGTGGCCGTCGACCATATGTGCGCTTTGATGGAGGATCCTAATTCGGCCCTGGATACTTGCGCGATCCCGTAGAGCTAATGTTCCCGAGATGTCACCTCCAAAAAAACCGTCGAGTGCGTCGATCTGCAGACGGAGCCCCTGCGCTCCGGTGGTGTATGCGTATGCCATAAAATCAATACCGGCTGTGAATGTCAGACTGTCGACGCTGTATCCGAAAACATCAACAGCGTTTCCAATGTCGACTTTCATTTCACCCGCGTCGAGAAACTTCAGAACTCCAATGCGTGGTTCCTGAAGATTTGCCCGCAGTGGTGCAAACTGATGCCCGTCCGGCAGGAAGATGAACTTCTGTGAGTCTTCCTGCGCTTTCAGAGTCGCGCAATGGAAAACAATTAAAATTGAAATGAACACCTTGTGCATCGTGACTGTAAAAAAAGTTTTTGTCAATATAGTATCGGACAAGATGAGAAGCAATCTCACTTGCGGATCGCATTGATGGATAACGGAGGCCGCTCGAGGGCCGCACAGTCGGAAAAGTGTAGCTTGTTGTTCATTGCAACTCTATGAGGATTTTCCTACATTTCAAATCAAAACGGACTCTCATCACACTCTGGACAGAAAAGGCTATGAAACGTTTATTTTTGCTCATGCTGGTACTATTATCCACAGCGTCTATGATGATTGCCCAGCAGGATGATGAAGATGAGCCCATTCCACCACCTCATAAAGCAAGCGGGCCAAAATTTGGTGGCGCAGCGGGATTCACCCAGAACCTTCTCTTTCTTGACATGACACCAATCAATCAGATTCTGAGTGCAAACAATTGCGCGCCCTTCGGCGGCAACGGCTTGTTTATGCTCGGAGGCCAGGGATACGGTTATGTCATGTTCCTGCCGAACCTTCGTGTCGGAGGCATGGGCGGAAGTGGAACACGGATGTCGACGGCAATCCAGGGCAATACGAGACGGGAGGTTGAGCTCTCAGCCGGTTTTGGCGGGGTGACGATCGATTATGTCATACCAGTCGTGCCGCGCCTCGATGTAGCGACAGGCGTTCTCCTGGGGGCCGGAGGTATGAGCTTTACGATGCGCCGCGATAACGGGTCGGCAAGAGTGTGGGATAATGCGTGGTCGCAATTCGGCAGCAACGATTCTGTGTACAATTACTCTACAAAGTTGTCGGGTTCCTTCTTTGTAATCCAGCCTAATGTAAACATTGAGGTCGCACTGCTCCGATGGCTTGGTCTCAGGGTAGGCGCAGGTTATATGGGGATGATCGGGAGCAACTGGCGGGTGGACGACAACTATGATCTCTTCAATGTTCCCGATAATATCTCAGGCAGAGGGTGGATGATCAACGGTGGACTGTTCCTGGGGACATTTCTCTACTAATCGCATTGATCGGTGCGTGGGGGGGTTGCAAATCCTGCGATGATGATTTCAGCTTGACGCTGAACCGGTCTCGTGCCAGCCGGTATGGTGGCCTTGAGGGTGTGTACTCTCCGAAAATTGGTTCTCCTTCCACTGGACAAAAAGATGCTTCAGATGTGAGCGTTGATACTTGCCCGTTGAAGTTATGGGGATGGTGTTTCCGAAAACCACGACCTTTGGAGATTTTTGAAAAGGAAAGAATTTCCGGCAATGTGCAATGATCTGCTCTGCCGCCATTGTGATCCCGCCTTTCAAGACAACGTAAGCGCCGACCTCTTCCCCGTACCAATCATTTTCAAACCCAACCGCTAGCCCCACCTTAACTCCCGGGATGTTCATGAGTACCTCATCGATCTCAAACGGGGAGATATTCATTCCACCCCGGATGATTAGTTCTTTGATCCTGCCGGTAATAAAGAAAAATCTCCGTCTGCCAGAATCTGTTTTGAAAAAACCTTCGTCGCCGCTTCTGAACCAGCCGAAGGTGAAGGCCTTCTCGTTTGCCTCCGGGTTTGAGAAATATCCTTTCATCACGTTCTTGCCGCGGATAACGATTTCTCCCTTCTCTCCCTCGCCGCGTTCGTGACCTGATTCGTCATGAATTGCCATCTCATTGACAGGAAGAGGAACGCCGATTGATGGAAATCCGTAGTCCCGGAGCCAATGCCCGTGTTCTTCAGACGAAAGGTCCAGCGGGAGCATGCAGGAGTAGCACGTTGTTTCTGAAAGTCCATAACCATGAATGATGGGGATGTTGAATCTGGCCTCAAATTTCATCGCGAGTTCGACCGTGAGCGGTCCGGCACCGCAGATAATATGCCGGAGATGACGGAGGTCATAGTCGGTCCGATCAGGGTATTCATGAAGCAAGAATTGAAGCAAGGTTGGTACAACGCTAACAACACTCACTCTCTCCGTTGCGATTGCCTGAAAGAACATCTCCGATTGAAATCGTTCATTCAGAACGACGCTTCCTCCGAACAGCAGTGGTGTTATAAGAGTGACGATTGTGCCGTTCACATGATGTAGAGGGAGGACGCACATCATCCGCTGATCCGGTGTCATGCCATTCCATTCTGTAATCGCCTTGGCATCGATTAGCAGATTGTCATGGGTCAGAACTACCCCTTTCGGATTCCCCGTTGTACCGGAGGTATAGACGATCAACGCCTCATCATCAGGTCCTACTGTCGTTCCACCGAGGAAGCTGCTTTCCTGGTCTTGTAACAGGCTGTGGAAGTCCGGATCGGCAGGCTCATATGGCCGAGCGGGTTCCGGTGAACCGGGAGGAATTTTGGGACGAACCGTGACAACCGTTGTGAGGGCCGGACAAGTCTTGCGGATCTTTTCGATGCGGGCGGTGTACTCGCACCGCACGAATGCAAGCTTCACCTCAGCATTCTGGAGGATGAATGAAATCCGCCTATCATCTTCGCCAACATTTATCGGCACGACGACTGCACCGACAAGCCATGCGGCAAAATATTGCACCACGGCATCAGGATGATTGTGGCTGACTGTCGCAACCCTGTCCCCATGCGATATTTTATTGTCACGAAAGAAGTTTGCTGTTTTGCAGACCAAGGCGTAAAATTCACTGTACGAAAACTCTGATCGTACTCCATCTTCGGTGTAGTAAATGAGCCATGGCTTGTTCTGGTACTGGGTGACCTGGAATGTGAGTAGATCACCTATGGAGTGGTAGTGGATTTGGCCGTTCAGAGGGGATGTCCGGGCGGTTGTCCTGGCTCTTGCAAGGAGTCGATCGATGGTTTCGCTCATAAATGATATCGAAAGTGGAAGAACGTTTCGTGGCAGTCATCCCACGATGGGGAGATGAATGCCGTATATTAGCTCATTGGTTTATACTTAGGTCGCTGAAGATCGAACCGGTCTTTCGTGCGTGTGTAGGTCGGGCCCCCCATGCGGCCGATAGCATCCAATTTATCCGGGTCGATCCGATAGTTGTCAAAAAGTTCATCCGCAATGTGGAAACGCACTACCTCGCCAAAAACCGTATAACCGCTGCCCGGCCCCGTACCGAAATGAATGATATTGACCAGTTTGCATTCCATCTGAATGAGAGATTCCTTGACCCGGGGAGGTCTGACAATTTCGCTGGGAACCGGTGTGAGCCCGGACACCTGAAACTCGTCCACCGAGGGAGGGAAGTCCGCAGAACAGGAGTTCATTTCTTTGGCAATACCCTCCGAGACGATATTGATGACAAATTCTTTAGTAGCTTCGACGTTCTGCAGAGTGTCTTTTCGCCTTCCGTCACTTCGTGTCACTATTGAAAAGAGAACGATCGGTGGATTCGAACAAACTCCATTGAAAAAACTGAACGGCGCAAGGTTACGATTGCCTGCGGCATCGACGGTCGAAACAAATGCGATAGGCCGGGGCACAATCGATCCGATGAGAAGTTTATAGATATCGGGATACGCGTGTTCGGATGGGTTAATAATCAAGCATGTACTCCTGTTATCCTGTAAAAATCCGGCCTCACGTTTTGATACGCATCTAATTACGCATTCAGTAAACCCGTATCAGGCCACGTCTGATCAATCCAGTCTTCCTTATTTCTCGAGCCAGCTCTTCCAATACTCTTTCCATTCCGCCTCTTCGCCGGCAGGCAAGACTTGGATTGGGTTGAGTCCATCGAGCATGACAGCCGATTCATCGGTATGTGTTTTAGTGGCTTGAGATTTCAGCGCTTTGGGATGAGGACCATGGTGAATGCCGCGGGGATGCAACGTGACCATGCCCGGTTTGATATTGTCGCGGCTGAAAAAGCTTCCGTCATGGTAGAAAATGAACTCGTCATAATCCGTATTGCGATGGAAAAACGGAACGCGGACCGCCGCGGGGTCTTCTTCCAAAGGCCGCGGGAGGAAGCTGCATACCACGGCTCCCTGCGTCACAAATGTCGTATGAGCACTCGGGGGCAAATGAACGCGCGGACTCATGATCGGCCGGATATCACGCATGTTCAATTTCCAGACCGTCAATTCTCCTTTCCACCCGACGACATCGATTGGATTAAAGGGATAGAAAACGGATGAGAACTCATCGTCGACCTTGATGCGGATTTCCCATTCATTTCTGTCGCCGATGTGCGGGTGTGGATCGGGCGTAACGATCACCGAAGGGTCATACAGCGCATGCTGACCAATCAGGCCCTTTTCGGGTTGCTCAAATTCGGTTTTCGATTGGATAATGAGGAAGAAATTGTCCTCCGACTTTGGGATCACCCGATAGGTGACCGCGCGGGGAATAACGATGTAGTCCCCCTTTTCGTACTCCAGAGGACCGAAATCTGTTTCGATGATCCCATCTCCCCGATGAACGAAATAGAGCTCATCGCCATCGGCATTCCGGAAATAAAAGGGCATCGGGCTTGACCGCCTCGAGACATAAAGTCGTACATCCTCGTTTCCGAGGAAGGCAACCGGTGATCCTTTAGGATCATGGAGATCCGACGGGAGCAATTTATTGCAATCGATACAGTGAGGCCGCAGTTTCCCCTCAAAACGAATCCACCCGGTGGGAGGATTCGCATGATAGAGGTGAGCGGATTTGCCGTAAAATCCTTTTCTCCCGTGTTCTTCTTCAAATGTGCCTTGCGGGAGCCCCACGTGTGCCTGTTTTGCTGTCTTGCCCTTTTGGAGCGGAATCATACAAGATCCTTTCAGATTATTTCATCACCACAATCATGTCGCTGATCAAGTGCGGATCACCTTATTTCTCAGTACACCAATGTTTTCAATTTCAAGTTCGATGGTATCGCCTGGCTTGACCCATCGATCAAGTTCCAGTCCGCACCCGGTCCCCACGGTTCCTGATCCGATGATATCACCGGGATAAAGAGTCTCTTCAAGCGACGCAAAGGCGATCATCTTCTCAAAAGAGTGATAGAGTGAACCCGAACTTCCATCCGACCAGAGCTCGCCGTTAACTCTTGCGGTCATTCGGAGAGCGTAGGGGTTGCCGATTTCGTCGAGTGTGACGATATGAGGTCCGAGGGCGGTTGCAAAATCCTTTCCCTTTGCAGGTCCGAGGCGCACCTTCATTTCCTTCCGCTGGATATCTCGTGCGCTGAAATCATTCATAATGGTGAAGCCAGCGATGTATCTCCGTGCATCGGATTCCGGGATATTTCGCCCCTGCAGACCAATAGCTGCGGCTAACTCAAGTTCGTAATCGAATTTGTCCGTAAAGGAAGGCCATTGGACATCGTCCTCTGGACCGATAACACTCCAATGCGCACTTTTGTAATACACCGGCATTTCATACCACTCCTGCGGCATTGGCTCACCTCGTTTCTCAAATCCTTTCTTCACGTGTTCTTCAAAGGCATAGAAATCGCGGATGGAAGGGGGCCGCGGAAGTGGAGCTCTGAGCTTTACTTCGGAACGCTCAAAGAGGATTTTTTCATCACGTATCCCTGTCGTCGGTTGGGAGTTCGCTGTCGCGTTGAGATAATCCTGCACTGAGGCATCGGCGAAGGTCTTGGATGTTATCCCACCCTGCAAAAAGAGAAGCATATCCGGCGGTACCAGTGCATTCGCGAGACGGACTGGCTGCGCCTCACCCTTCTTTGCAAGATGCCACGCACACGCAGAATTCAGGTCGATAATTCCTCGTGCGACAACTGCACCAAGCCGTTGATACTTCCCGAGTGTTGTGCCAACTTCAAATGTGCAAAGTTTCATGTGCTCCTGGCGGAATAATTGACTGCCAATGGAATCAGGCCCAGGATGATCGCTCCGTCCTTCATGTTCAATGAATCAGTCTTCAGTCACGAGAATGCTGGTCGATGCGGTTTGTGATGGCTAGAGATTCCCGCGGATCTGCTGTTCCCGTTCGATCGCCTCAAAGAGCGCTTTGAAGTTCCCCTTCCCAAAACTCTTGCTTCCCTTGCGCTGAATGACTTCGTAGAAAAGGGTGGGGCGGTCTTCGACGGGCTTGCTGAATATTTGAAGCATATACCCTTCATCATCACGATCAACCAGAATGCCGAGCCGCTTTAGCTCGTCGACCGGCTCGTCTATTTTCCCGACGCGTTCTTGCAGGAGATCATAGTATGAAGAGGGAACACGCAGGAACGCGACCCCGCGGCCTGTGAGCTCATCCACGGTTTGAAGGATATTATCTGTCGCCATCGCGATATGCTGGACACCCGGTGTGCCGTAATATTCGAGATATTCGTCAACCTGCGATTTTCTCTTTCCTTTTGCGGGCTCGTTAATCGGAAACTTGATGCGGTCATTGCCATTCGCCATGACCTTTGACATGAGCGCTGAATATTCAGTGGAGATATCGTTATCATCAAAGTGTTTGAACAAACGGAAACCCATAACGTTGGAGTAAAAATCAACCCACCTGTCCATCGCCCCAAGCTCAACATTGCCTACACAATGGTCGACGTATTTTAATCCGACCGGCTTTGCCAGAGGGTCAGGGCCGGGTGATGGCTCAAACCCGGGCATAAAGATTCCCTTGTAATTCTTTCGTTCGATAAAGGAGTGAATTGTGTCCCCGTAGATCGCTATTGATGCTTTTTTCACTTCACCGAACTGGTCTTGCAGGATGGTCGGTTCCTGAATCCCCTTGGCACCGCGCCGCACAGTCTCCTTGTATGCAAACTCTGCGTCATCCACCCAGAGTGCAAGGTCGCGCACCCCGTCTCCATGCATGTTCAGATGCGCGTTCAGCGGATGTGCGGAAGTAAGCGGCGTCGTGAGAACAAATCGTATTTTTCCCTGCTGGAGAACATATGATGCACGGTCTCGGGACCCGGTTTCGAGTCCGCTGTACGCTATGAGCTGGAATCCAAAAGCTGTCCTGTAAAAGTACGAACTTTGCTTGGCGTTGCCGACATAGAATTCGATGTAGTCCATCCCGTTGATCGGGAAAGAATCGGTCACATCCGTTTTGTCAGCGGTGTGTGGTGCTGATGACACTGGCATAAGATCCTCCAAAAAGAACGCGAATTATACAGCTACATTGATCAGGATATTTCTCAAATTCTCTGCAAGAAACTCATTCTCTTCCATCGTTCCGCTGCTGATGCGGATACACTGGGGCAGGCCGAATGATTTTAGCGGCCGTATGATGATGCCTCGCTTTAATAATTCCCGGAATACGAAATCGGCTTCCTGTTCGCTCTTGAGGACAACCATCACAAAATTTGCGCTGGAAGGGACGACTTCGAGATTCATTTCGCGCAATGCACCTGTGAGGAAGACGATGGCGCGCGTATTCAGGTTCAAAGAGCGGCTCAGGAATTCTTTGTCGTTGAGCGCCCCGATTGCAGCAGCCTGAGCGAGTGTGCTTGGTTCAAATGGGAGTTTGACCTTCATCAAATGAGCGATCAGGTCCTCATGGGCAAATCCGTATCCGATCCTGACACCGGCGAGACCGTATATCTTTGAAAAAGTCCGCAATGTGATCACATTGTCGTACCGGTACTTCATCGAATCGGGGTAGTCAGAGTCATGGATTGCATATTCAAAGTACGCTTCGTCGAAAACTATCAGCACGTGAGGAGGAATCCGGTTGTAAAACCGGTCGAATTCACGCCGGGTGAAATGAGTCCCTGTGGGGTTATTTGGATTGGCGAGATAAATAAGCTTTGTTCTCGATGAACATTTGTCCGCGAGTGCGTCCAGATCGTACCTCCACTCTTTGTAAGGTACCGTCTCGTAACCGACACCCTGCGCATGCGCCAGCACCTGGAACCCGATAAACGCAGCTTCTGTCGTCAGGACCACATCGTCGATGGAAAGGAACGTCCGCATAATATTCAGCATAATTCCTTCCGAACCGCTCCCGGTAATGACATTCTCGACCTTCACATTGTAGAGTTTTGAGAGGATAACGCGTAAATCATAACCGGCGTTTGGGTAATAATGGAGTGCCGGAAAGACGTTCTTCATCTCCTCGAGAGCTTTCGGGGAAGGGCCGAGCGGGTTCTCGTTGGACGCAAGCTTTACCACGCGGGAAAGGCCGAATTCCCGCTTGACTTCTTCTATGGGTTTTCCGGCCTTATATGGTTGCAAAGATTCAATATACGGTGGAACGAGGCGCACGAATCGCATGTCTTCAATTTATATACACTTAAGATAGCAAAACGATACTTCAATTTCAATCCTGGGACCATGACCGCTGCGGCTCTTTTTCTGTGTCCAGAAGAAATGCGGCTCGATCGGTTTTTGATGAAGTGTGCCGCATCTATTTCGAAAAGGTAAAACCGCTGCACCCGAAGATCAAGAATAGTATCGATTTGTGAGCCTGATCCCTTATCGGGTCAGCGAGGTGAAGGTAGGTCATGCGGATGCCAATCCTGTTTCATGATGACCCGGCAACCCATTCTTCTATAAAACTTCGAATTCATTTCCTTTTGAAGTATGGGTAATTTTTGCTACCATCCTACACCGGACAATGAATTTACCCTGGGTCAGATGGACGAATGATTGATAGATGCACTGAAGAGTGTTTCGAAAGAGATCCATCGACCGCATGATGCGTCGTTTCGTAATCGGCAGTGTTGCCGTTCTTCTCTTTTTTGGGTGGATTTATGGACAACAGAGTGTCGCTCCTTCCGCCGGCCTCCCTTACCACGAGACGCGCCGCATCACCCCAGCCGATTCGATCCTGCGGCTCAATCATCAATTCATTATCGCTCACACTGAACGGATAGTCTTAGATACGACTCTCCTATCCGGTGTTTCCGATTACTTTCTTGATACCCGCCATGGGATTCTCTTGCTCTCTGCTTCGCACATCCGTTCGAGGTTTCCACTTCGCGATTCAACAGCCATCCTGACGATTGATTACAGAGCATTGCCGTTCAGTTTCAAAGATTCCTATCAGGCCCGGGTACCGGTCGTCCTTACCGATTCGGCGACGGGAAGATCGATTCTCGTTGGAAAATCATCAGGCGGTTTCACCCTGGACGATATTCTTGGATCAAATCTTCAGAAGTCCGGAAGTATTGTTCGTGGATTCACAGTCGGATCGAATCGGGACCTTTCGCTAAATTCGGGACTCCGTATCCAAATGTCCGGGAACCTGACCCCTGACCTCTTATTACTTGCAGCCCTGACAGATGAAAATTCCCCACTTCAACCGGAGGGTACCACCCGCACGCTTCAGGAGGTTGATAAGGTATTTGTTGAAGTCCGCGGCAGCAAAATCGGGGCCACACTTGGTGATTTTAATGTTGACCTGGGGGGCGACGGGTTTAGCAGAGTCCAGCGCAAGCTTCAGGGGGGGACCGGGCACGTTGGTTTCGATATCGGCGACGTCAGTTCTCGTATCTCAGTCATCGGCGCGACACCCCGGGGGAAATATACAACAAACCAGTTTGAGGGGCTTGACGGTGTCCAGGGACCGTACGAGTTGTACGGCCAGAATAACGAGAAGGATATTGTGGTTATTGCTGGAACTGAACGGGTTTACATTAATGGCGAAAAAATGACGCGCGGGGATGTTAATGATTACATTATTGATTACTCGACGGCGGAAATCACCTTCTCCGCCCGACGCCTGATCTCACGGATCTCCAGAATCACTGTGGACTTTGAATATTCGGATCGGCAATTCGACAGGTCGTTCTTTGGGGCCACCTCTGAACAAAGCATCCTCAATAACAGAATCTCTCTCCGGTCGGCCTTCTACCGCGAAGCGGATAACGAAAATTCACCCATCGACATCACTCTTGCAGATAGCGATAAGGCGCTTCTGCAACACGCAGGCAGCGATCCAACCCGTGCTTCCCGGTCCGGAGTTGAGGTAGTGGGTCCTGGAAAAGGTCAATACATTGCGATTGATACGCTCGTGAAAACGCCCGCGGGTATTGATACCCTCGTTACGGTCTATGCATTTGATCCGTTCGATACTCTTCGCGCCATCTATTCTGTCACATTCCAGTTTGTCGGATTCGGGAACGGCAACTATAACAAGGTTGCAGCCGTTCAGTATGCGTTTGTGGGAATCCGCCAGGGAAACTACCTCCCGATTCGGTTTTTGCCGCTCCCTACATCGCAGGAGTTGGCAGATATCTCCCTGACCGGGAACGTAAGCGAAGATCTCAGGGTCGATGGGGAGTTTGCCCATTCATCCTATAATGGAAACTTGTTTTCACTTGACCCTGCGGTGCAATCGGACGGCACGGCAACCAACCTCACTGCGACATATAAGGCGGACGACATTCGCGTTGGCGGGTCTTCGCTGGGAGGTCTTGAGGCAAAAATTCATGATCGGTACATCGGGAGGGAATTTCGTTCTCTTGATCGGTACAATGATGTTGAATATACCCGCCTGTGGAATATTACCGATTCAACGGCGGCGGATGAGCACGATCGGGATGCATCATTGGTCTATCAGCCGCTTTCACTCGTCCGGGGGAACTTCTCGGTCGGCGAAGTTAAGAGGGGAAATTTATTCACTTCCACAAAGTCAACCGCCGGGCTCCAGATCCTCGACGCGGAAAGTTTCCATGGTGATTACGGCATCGACCTGGTAAATTCTGATGATGGGACTCACGGCATGTCGGAGAATTGGATCCGTCAGCATGGATTAGTATCATCGCGACTTGGTAAGATACTTCCCACACTGGGGTATACCGGGGAGCTTCTTTTAGCGCATTCGTATCGAAGTGATTCATTGCTGGGGGCAACCTATCGCGTAAACGAAATACGCCCCGGCATCCGGTTCGACAGTCTGGGAGCAATGACGGTACAGCTCGGCTATAGTCTGCGATCTGAGGATTCCGTTGCGAACGGAGTCCTCCGGCACGCTGTAACGGCGTACGGTGAGAACGCCTTGTGGAGTTTGCAGGGCTGGAGCAATCTAAGTTCGAATCTTGAGTTGACGTTTCTGCAAAAAAGATTCTCGGAGGAATTCCATCCATCGACCAATGATAATAATTCGTTTACTGCCCGATGGCAGGGACGCTATGAGCCGAACGATCAGGTTATCTCTGTGGATGGTTACTATGAAATTGCGACTGAGCGGACTGCAAAGCTCGAGCGCGTGTTCCAACAGGTGCCGATTGGCACTGGCAATTATGTCTATGCCGGGGATGTGAACGGAAACCACGTTGTGGATGATGCGGATTTTCAACAGGCGAGGTTTGACGGAAATTTCATCGCTCTGACGCTCCCATCTGACCAATTCATTCCTGACCTTGGTGTCAAGGTGAGCGGACGCATCCGGTTTAATGGATTCCATCTGGCAATGCCTTCTTCCTGGTATTCATTGCTCCTAAGTTCTTTGTCATCGGAAAGCTACCTCCGTGTTGAAGAAAAGAGCACCGACCCGGTGCAATCTGACATTTACTTACTGCGGTTGAGTCATTTCCTCCAGGACACCACTACGCTGGCGGGGACACAGATCTACAATCAGGACCTCTACCTTCTGGAAAATAATGCACGATTTTCGATCCGGTTCAGATTCAACGAAGCGCGCGGCCTGACCCAGTACGACTTGGAAGGGGAAAGGACCTATCGAAGGGAACAGTCCGTCCGCGTACGATGGCAACTCATTCCGGAGGTATCGAATCAGACCGACATTGCGATTCAGCGCGATATTTTGACCTCTGTGAGGACCGATCCCCGGCTTCATAACGTTGTGCTTACGAGTCTGACGATGGATTGGGTTTATCGACCCATCCAGAGGGCGGAGATTGGGATGAGATTCGGGACCGGTCGCGGCTCCAACTATGATTCCGTTCGTGCGTCGCTGAACGATCAATCGATCCGTTTTGTTTATTCTTTGAATGAACGGGGACAAGGGAGATTTGAGTTTACCCGGGAAGAAGTGACATTGGAATCAATTATCCAGGCGCTACCCTTTGAGCTCACCGGTGGGAAAACCTTGGGAGTGAGCTGGCTCTGGCAACTTGGGTTCGACTATCGGCTCACTACGTTTCTTCAGGCATCGCTGACGTACGATGGACGGTCCGTAGGGGGAGCGCCGCCAATTCATACAGCAAAAGCGGAAGTTAGAGCATTCTTTTAAGGTAGTTCTTCGAGAGGTTCGTTGAAAATTTTTCCGTTCATAAGGGGAACGGGAGTGAACCTGTTTCACAATGTTTCACGATGCTGAGAGGTGAGTGAAATATATTCGTAATTATTTTTTTTGAAGAGAAAGAAATTTTTTTTTTGCAAATTTTTGCCTTGCATTTTTAAATCCTAATCCTTATAATTATCCACGCTTGACTGAGCAACGCCGCGCATCGGGAGCTTCATCGATGTTTGACGTGCAGAGATCCGGGAGAAAGTCGGGCACGGTTCATACAGAAAAATCGCGGAGCATATTTCCCAGACAACAGAACTGCCATCCATAAGGGAATCATATTATTTCACGAAATCATGGTCGATGATAAAACTTCTCTGGAATTATCCGAAGCAATTTCTCTCCTCCGGAAAAAAATGAAGGGAGATTCTTCCACTGGTGATGGTGGTACTATCGCGAACGAGAAAAATGTTACGAAGGTTTTCTGTACATCGTTCGATTCCCGGATAGGAAGGATTTACATCGCATCCACTGAAAGGGGCATTTGCAAGATCAGTGTACCCAAAGAGAACAGGAAGGACTTTTTTGATTGGCTGAAGGATCATTTCGATCTTGACCAGATCACTGATAATCGTGCCAGAAACAAAGACGCGATTGATCAACTCAATCGGTATTTTAGCGGTAAACTTGCCAAATTTACGTGTCCGATCGACCTGATGGGTACTCCTTTCCAGGTGCGTGTCTGGAAGGAATTATTAAGGATTCCGTACGGTTCGACGATCACATATAAGCACCTTGCGCGGCGTGTATTTGCGTCAAATGCGACGCAAGCGGTGGGTCGAGCTAACGGTGCGAATCCTCTTCCGATTATTGTCCCGTGTCATCGTGTCCTTGGTTCCAATGGTGCCCTCGTCGGATATTCCTGCGGCGTAAAAACCAAAGAATTTCTCCTTCGCCTCGAAGGGGCAATAATGTTGTAAGTACCAAGGGAGGATCAGGTGGCGAGGAATCTTCACTCGCCGTGGGAGGATGTAAAATTTCACGATCTGTCAGGTATGTTCCTGTGTTTTCCGATTCCCCTCGGGTTGTGATTTTGCGGGGACAGATTTTTTCCCTACCTTTTCCCGGGGAACTTTGTCTCAATGTAAAGGGATCATGGGTCTACTACAGGATTTAAATCCGAGGCAGCGCGAAGCCGTCCAATGTGTGGAGGGTCCTCTCACGATCGTTGCGGGTCCAGGAAGCGGGAAGACCAGAGTACTGACTTTCCGCATCGCATATCTCATTTCAATCGGGGTTCCGCCCTACCAGATTCTTGCACTTACCTTCACAAACAAAGCTGCGAACGAGATGAAGTCCAGAATTGTGGAACTCGTGGGTGAGAAGAGTTCACAGGTATGGATGGGAACATTTCATTCGATCTTTGCGCGGATTCTCCGCCGCGAATGCGACAAACTGGGATTTGAAAAGAATTTCTCCATCTATGATACCACGGACGGACTTTCCCTCATCCGGTCGGTCATGGAGGAACTCACGATATCCACGCAACAATTCAACCCCCAGGCGATCCGTGCTCGCATCAGCATCGCGAAGAATCAACTTGTCTCGCCGGAGGAGTTTGCAAGACAGGCATTGGAACTGTTCGAGGAAAAATGCGCGTTGATTTACGGGCGGTACCAGCAAAAGCTCGGGCAGAACAACGCAATGGATTTTGACGACCTCCTGCTGAAACCGATAGAACTCTTCAGAGCTCATAAAAAGACACTGGCAACATATCAGGACAAATTCCGGTTTATCCTTATTGATGAATACCAGGATACGAACCGGGCACAGTATGTCCTGGTCAACCTCCTCGCCGACAGATACAGGAATATTTGCGTTGTCGGTGATGACGCCCAGAGCATTTATTCCTTTCGGGGAGCGGATCTTAGGAATATGCTCGATTTTGAAAGGGATTATCCAGAGAGAAAGCTCATCCGCCTCGAACAGAATTACCGATCGACGAAAACAATTCTCCGGACTGCCGATGCGATCATCAAAAATAATGTCGACCAGATAGAAAAAAGCCTCTGGACGGAGAATCAGACTGGGGAAGAGGTGGTCATTATTGCATGTGACGATGACCGGGATGAAGGAGCTGCAATTGTTGAGACGATTTACGCGGGGACACGTCATCAGGATTTCGATCTTCGGGACATCGCAGTCATGTACCGGACGAACGCTCAATCCCGAGCGATCGAAGATGCTCTCCGGCGGAATAGCATTCCGTACACAATTGTGGGAGGGACGGAGTTCTATCAGCGAAAGGAGATCAAGGATGTTCTGGCGTACCTTCGGCTCCTCGTGAATCCGAACGATGATGAGAGTTTCCTGAGGGTGGTTAATTACCCTGCTCGCGGTATAGGGGAGCAGACTCTGCGAAAACTCAAATCATTTGGTATTCAACAACGTCTGTCGCTTCTCAGGTCGGCACCGCTGTTCATCCAACGCAATGATCTGCCGCAAAGGATGAGCCGCTCATTGAGAGGATTCCTCTCAGTGATTGAGAAGTACAAATCGCTCCTCACCACCATGTCACTCAGTGAGCTGTCCCGTTCCCTCGTGGATGAACTTGGTATTCTCCGGCAGTTAAAAGAGGAAGGTACGGTGGAATCGATGGCCCGATGGGAAAATGTGCAGGAACTGCTGGCTGCGATTTCTGAGTTTGCCGACAAAAAAGGTGGCGCTCTCCTGGAAGATTTCCTGCAGGATGTCGCGCTTGTCTCAGCGGTTGATGAACTTGACACGACACACAACACCGTGACCCTGCTGACCCTTCACAGTGCAAAGGGTCTGGAATTTCCGATGGTGTTCATCGCCGGACTCGAGGAAGGTCTTCTCCCGTTCTATACACAGGCAGTGGACAGAATAAATCTGGAGGAAGAGCGGCGACTTTGTTATGTGGGAATAACAAGGGCGATGCGAAAACTCTTTCTCTCGCATGCGCGTGCACGCTATCGTGCGGGCGAGTTGTCGTATCAAACCCCCTCACGGTTTCTTCAGGAATTAGGCTCGGACGGTGTAGTGACGATTTATCGAACGCCGCACAAACGGGCGCGCGCATCCGACCGGATTTCTAGAGGAGGATTGACATCGGGTATTGGAAAAACGATACGGACACTCACGGATGATGATTATCACCGCGATTTCATGCCCGATTATGAAGCTGGCAGTGACGGGGACGAACAGCTTCAGATTGGTGCGTTGGTTGAACATGAAATTTTCGGCCGTGGAAAAGTCATAGCCCTTTCAGGAAAGGGAGAATCGAGAAAAGCGGTCGTCGACTTCCAGACAATCGGGCGGAAGAACTTACTTCTCCGCTACGCCAGGTTAAAGAGTGCAGGCTCTTAAACCCACATCACCGATGGCATTCGCGAGACCAGTTATAAGTCTTCTTAAACGAGCCTATTCCCGATTTAATGCGGAAAATGTCCTCACTATATCATCGGGGATGGCGTTCAATACGCTCCTCTGTCTTATTCCATTTCTGGTGGTCATCACTTCATTGCTTGGTGTTTTCCTTCAGAGCGCCTATGCAAATCAGCGTCTGGATGAAATTCTCGGATCGGTATTCCCTTCCGAGGTATATGCGAAAGAGATAAAGAAATTTATTTACAAGCTGATCTCAGACATCGTCCACAATCGTAGGCAGTTCGGGATTGCCGGTCTGGGTACGCTTCTTTGGACTGCGGCGTCGCTCTTTGGTTTCACCAGAAGAATCATGAACGGGATCTACCATATCGAAAAATCCAAATCATTCTTGCGCAAACTCATCGAGAATGTACTCCTCATCGCAATCCTGGGTTTCCTTTTTCTGATCGCCAATGTCTTTACCTGGGTTTTGCGGTTCGCACAATCCTCCCTCAGCGAGTTGTTGACAGATCAGGCAATTGATTTCAAGATCATCAGCAAATCATTCCCGGTTATTACCTCATATGTATCGGCGTTTGCGATGTTTTATATCATTAATCGATATATGCCCGACAAGAAGATTCCGGCAAAGATAGCACTGATTGCCTCCTTAACCACAACTTCTCTCTGGTGGGTTGCCGGGAAACTGTTTGCCTGGTACGTGGCGACATTCCACCCCTTTAGCCAGATTTATGGCACGTACGCCTTTATCTTCATTTTTATCCTCTGGGTTTATTATTCTTCAATGGTATTTGTGATCGGTCTCATTGTCGCTCAGGTATTCAGAGAGCGCCACGCTGCGATTGATGCGACCAAAGCGTTTTCCTCGCAACGGCCGATCCGAAACTATATTAGACCGTAGAGGCATCGACTCCGTGCGCTTAATCATTGACTTTCTGAGCACAAATAGATAGATTTGTACATTCCCATGTGTTTTCCGCGTTTCTTCACACTTGAAATAAGGATTTTCAGGCAGTATGAGCAAAACCTCCAGAGCGAATAATTCATCCTCTTCTTCACAACTGCGCACTGATCTCAATGTCGAATCGAGACCGAGTATCTCCGCCAACGGAATATCCGGATTTGTGGGAAGTCTCGTCCAGAAAGGGATTTTTTCCAGGCAGATGGTAGAAAGCGCTCTCGTTTTGAAGAGAAATGGTGGCGAGAACGAGAAACGACTCCTTTTTCAGATCCTGATTGATGAATTCGGCATTGACCGCGAAGAGGTATATGCGGAATTCGTAAAATACTATTCGTTCAAGACAATCGATCTTCGCAGCTTCACCATCGATAATGATCGGCTTGGATTTATCAATCGCACGCTCGATGCGATACCTCAAAAAATCCGTGATGTGGCTCTTCGCAACAAAATTCTACCTTTTCAGATCTCGGATCAAGATTCTACCAAGCTCTGCATTATCACGCCGGACCCGACAAATCCCGAAATCGCCAGGGTCGCCCGGTCGTTCCCTTACCCAAAGTACGACGTGACATATGTGACCCTTCAGAGTTTTGAAGATCTGTCCCGTGAGCTTCTTGTCGACAGTCAGCACAGACCCACACAGAAGTTAGTCGATTTTATTGACGACGATCAGGATGTTCTCGTCGAGGAGCTGGACGAGGAAATTCGGAAAGGTCACCTGAATGAGCTTGTGGATAATATTTTCGTCGATGCTGTCCGGCTGAATGCCAGTGATATTCATATCATTCCACGGGGCGCCCGGAAAACCGAAATCCATTTTAGGGTCGATGGCCATCTCACACTCTGGCAGACGATCGAAGACCTGCGTGCAGATGCGGTTTCCGCCGTCATTAAGGATGTCGCAAAAGGGACAGACAGGTTTGAACGAAACATGGCTCAGGACGGCTTCGTCCAACGAACGGTGGATAACAAGATCGTGAGATTCCGTGTTTCGATTATTCCGCTTATCGGGAAGGAGCTGAAGGTGAAGCTGGAGTCCATCGTCCTGAGAGTCTTGCGCGATCCGGAGGCGACGATTACGATTGAGACGATCGGGTTTGCGGACAGCGCGCTGAAAAGCTTCAAAATGGCGATTGGAAAACCGTATGGCATCGTGATTCTTACGGGCCCGACTGGTAGTGGAAAGAGTACGACCCTGCTGGCGGCTCTCAGAGCCGTTATGGACCCATCACTGAATATTCTTACTGTCGAAGATCCGGTCGAGTACCTTATCGACGGAGCGCGGCAGGTAAAGCTCAATCCGAAGCTGGATTTTGATCAAGCACTCCGGGCCATTCTCCGTCATGATCCTGATATCGTGATGGTGGGGGAGATTCGAGATCGGATTACTGCGGATCTGGCAATAAAATTGGCCAATACAGGACACCTCACATTCACAACGCTCCACACAAACGATGCGCCGAGTGCCATTGCCCGGCTTTACAAAATGGGCATTGAGCCGTTCCTGCTCGCCTATTCGATCAATATCATTGTCGCGCAACGGCTGGTCAGAAAATTGTGTGAGCGGTGTAAAGTGCACGACAAGGAAGTTCTTCCCCTTGCCCTCGAGAAAATCGGATTTCCAAAGGAAGAGGTGCCGACGACAAAATTCTACAAACCCGTAGGTTGTATTCACTGCCTGAAAGGTTACAAAGGGCGCACGGCGATTCACGAAGCACTCTACTTCACCAGTGAAATCCGGCAACTGATCATGGAGGCCGGGTCGAATATCAATGAGGAGGCAATTCGCCAGGCCGCAACAAGGGGTGGAATGAAAAGTCTCCGGGAATCGGGCCTTGAGCTCCTGAGGAAAGGAGTTACCACGATCGAGGAAATTGCAAGTACCACGATCTCCGACTGAGCATCTCAATTTTTCCCGTCTGTGTTTTCTTCGTTGCCTTTCACATGAATCTTTTGTAAGTTCCCACATGCTCATCAATCATGACATCGGGGGATAAGTTATGGAATCGTACGTGGTTGTAGCGACTTTTGCCAATGAAGTGGAGGCAGAGCTGGCACAGGCGAGTCTTGCCGCCGCCGGTATTGAATCATTCATCAAGACTGAAGATATCGGAGGGATGCTGCCATCGCTGCAGGAAACCGAGGGAGTGAAGGTCCTCGTGCAACCGTCAGTTCTTGAGGAGGCGAAGGCGATTCTGTCGGAACAAGCCAAATCCGAAGAGTAAAAATACGCCCGCATGTCGATACTCGTTCGCTCTGTACAGACATTTCATCTCCATATCCCATTCAATGATATCATATGATCCGACAGCTATTCCGGCGTAAGGATCTTGACGATATTTTGCGCCAATCGGAAGAGCCCGGCCATCAGCTGAAAAGGGCACTTGGTGCATTTGATGTAGTGATGCTGGGTATTGGAGCAATCATTGGGGCTGGAATCTTTGCCACGATCGGTACAGCGGCGGCAGGTGACCTTATAAGACCCGGCGCCGGTCCGTCATTAATCCTTTCCTTCGTCGTGACAGGCATCGCGTGTGGATTTGCGGCTTTGTGCTACGCTGAGTTTGCCGCGATGGTGCCAATCTCCGGCAGCGCATATACATATTCGTATGCCACACTTGGCGAATTGATTGCCTGGATCATAGGATGGGATCTCATCATCGAATATGCCGTTGGCAATGTTGCCGTCGCAATAAGCTGGGGGAATTACTTTAAGACCTTCGTGTCAGGTTTCGGGATTGTAGTTCCCGATTGGCTCTCGACCGATTATCGGACCGCAGCACGCATTCCCGGGTTATTTGAGAGTGCGCCACATCTGTTTGGTATCCCGATTGTCTTCAACATTCTCGCGTTTGGTATCGTTGCACTGATCACGATTGTCCTGGTCATTGGTATCCGCGAGAGCGCGTCGATGACGACGGTAATGGTGCTTCTGAAACTTGTCGTGCTTGGGTTTTTCGTCTTTATCGGATGGAAATATGTGCACCCGGAGAACTGGCATCCGTTCGCCCCGAACGGCTGGGCGGGAATTCAGGCGGGAGCGGCTATTGTGTTCTTTGCGTATATCGGCTTTGACGCCGTTTCGACCGTCGCTGAGGAGGTACGCCACCCGCAGCGGGATTTGCCGATCGGAATTATCGGATCTTTGATAATATGCACCGTGATCTACATAGTCGTCGCTGCGGTGTTTACAGGGATCATCCCCTACGGCGTGCTCGTGAAAAAGCTGGCCACCGAGCAGGCCGAGCCGCTCACCATGGCGCTCCAGTATGCCAATATCGAGAAATGGGGGGCGCTGTTCGTGGGAATTGTCGCATTCGGATCTGTCGTC
>JAWOMQ010000200.1:0-17666 GCA_033852415.1 Bacteroidota bacterium | reverse complement strand
AGCGCTGGCCAAGGAACTTAATATACCGGTGATCGCCCTTTCGCAGTTGAACAGGGCACTGGAGTCGCGCACCGATCGGCGCCCAATGCTTGCCGATTTGCGTGAGTCGGGCGCTATTGAACAGGATGCCGACGTCGTGCTCTTTGTCCATCGGCCGGAAACATATGGCATAAACGAAATCAAAGATGAAGATCAGGGAATGATTCCTACTGAGGGAATCGCCGAAATCATCATCGGTAAGCAACGCAATGGTCCGACCGGCCTCACGCGGCTGCAATTCCACAAAAAGTACGCCGGTTTCGAAAAACTTGCCCCCTTCAATTTTGAGGCGCTTGCCCCAACACCACAGACTATCGAGAGTGAACCGCCGTTCTAAGATTCTTCTCCTGAGAATATTCCTCGCCGTTCAATGTGGTTTCTATCCTTCGTCGTACCTCCACAGTCAGCAGGACGACCGGCTGATCTGCAACCAGATTTTCTCCTACTCGTTCGAACATAAACTGATCGAACAGCCAATGGGGGACGTTGTTACTGCACTGGGGAAAAGGTTTCTTGGGCGCCCTTACGAAGGAGGGACACTCGGGATTCAACCGCATGAACAGCTCGTTCTCAATCTTCATTCCTTTGACTGCGTGACCTTTGTGGAAAACGTCCTGGCACTTGCCGAATGTGTAAAATCAAACCGCCTCTCGCATGACGCTTATGCAGAGTTCGTTGGAACAATACGCTATCGGGCCGGAAAGCGCGGGGATTACTCCACAAGGCTGCACTATTTTTCGGACTGGATAGAGGATAACGAACGAAAAGGATTTGTTCGGGATATCACGAAAGATTTAGGCGGTATCCCCCGGAGGAGAGTGATCAATTATCTTTCCGATCACCAGCGCGACACGCTCACCGCGATGGCGGATTCTCTTCTGGAGAAGATGGAAAAAATCGAGCAGGAAATCGGCGGGAGAACTATATACGTCTTACCTTCCGCGCAATTGTCACGCGTGGAATCAAAAATCCAGGATGGTGATCTGATCGCTCTGACTACCGACATTAAAGGGCTTGATATCAGGCACACCGGTTTCGCCATCAGGATGGATGATAACAGAATCCATCTGCTCCACGCTTCTGAAACGGATAAGAAAGTGGAGATCACAAATGAAACACTCGTGCAATATCTGAGCCACCATCCCTTCGATTCGGGATTAATGATTTGCACCGCGGTTGTACGTGTGGATAAGTGAGCTGGCCATTTCCCCACGAATTATTTGCGCGAGTTGGCTTGCCTGACCCAGGGGGTGGAGGCGTGGTGAAAGGGGAGTGAGGTTAGTTTGGTATTTGTGGTGAATCGAGGGATCATGGGGTATGACAGCGGTAATCGGAGCAGAATGTTTGTTTTCAAACTAACTATTCCTTACCTTTAAATACACTTGCCCCGTCTTTAATGGGGCAAAATCTTTTTATGCCCGATATTAAAAATATCTGTATTCTTGGCTCGACCGGTTCGATAGGCAGGAATAGTCTTGAAGTGATTTCCCGTTTCCCCGATCGTTTTTGTGTGACCGCTCTGACTGCAAACAAAAACATTGACCTTCTTGGAGAACAAATCGAGAGGTTTCACCCAAAGCGGGTCGCAGTTCTCGATCGCGGATCGGCAGGACGCCTACAGCAGATGAGCAACGGCAGCCTCACCGTTCATGCCGGCGAGGAGGGGCTTATTGAGTTGGCATCGGGTCCGGAAATTGATATTGTCATCAGTTCGCTTGTCGGGTTCGCCGGTGTCCGGCCCACGCTTGAAGCAATAAAGAAGGGAAAAACAGTCGCACTCGCGAATAAGGAAGTGCTGGTGGTAGCAGGGCACCTTATCACGACGCTTGCCCGCGACCATGGTGCGACACTTCTTCCAATAGACAGCGAGCATAGCGCCATTCTCCAATGCCTCGCCGGTGAGGATCGCCAGAATATAGCCAGATTGATCCTGACCGCCTCCGGGGGACCTTTCCTGCACCTGGATAAGAGCGAGTTTTCGTCTGTCACTATTGATGCTGCCTTGAAACATCCAAACTGGAAGATGGGGAGAAAAATTACGATCGATTCGGCAACATTGATGAACAAGGGTCTCGAGGTTATCGAAGCGCATTGGCTGTTTGACCTGCCATCCGAGAAAATCAAAGTTCTTGTCCATCCGCAGTCCGTGGTTCACTCGATGGTGGAGTTTGTGGATGGCTCTGTCAAAGCGCAGCTTGGTGTCCCGGATATGAAAATGCCCATCCAATTCGCTCTCACCTATCCAGAACGTCTCCCGTCTCCGTACGAGCGCCTTAATCTTTCAGAACTGCGGGAAATGACATTCTTCAGTGCTGATACTGAGAAATTTGAGTGCCTCGGCCTTGCGTATGACGCGCTCAACGGCGGCGGGACCATGCCGGCTGTTCTCAACGCGGCAAATGAGGTTGCTGTTGATCTCTTCTTATCTGAAAAGATCAAATTCCACCATATCCCTGAGTTGATTCGGGAGGCACTCGAAAGCATTCCGACAAAGGACGATTTGTCGTTCGACAATATCGTTGCAGCCGACCGTGCGGCACGGACCTTGGTGTCAAAGAGAAGCAGCAAGGCTCCAACCAGATCTGCTCATTTCGCGCGCGCATAAGGTCATGCAGATTCTCAATATGATCCTTTATACGGCGATCACGCTTGGAGTTCTGATCTTCGTTCACGAACTCGGGCATTTCCTGGCTGCGAAGCTTACCGGGATGCGTGTCGACCGGTTCTCGATCGGATTTCCGCCCCGGGCATTCGGGAAAATCATCGGTGATACAGATTACTGTGTTTCATGGATTCCTGTCGGCGGATACGTAAAAATCGCCGGCATGATTGACGAAAGCATGGACACGGAATTTCTCTCGAAAGCTCCCGAACCCTGGGAATTCAGATCAAAGCCGCTCTGGGCCCGGATGATTGTAATATCAGCTGGTGTGGTTATGAACGTCCTCCTTGCCATCGGAATATTCTGGGGAATCAGCTACACGGCGGGAAAGCTGACGAAGGAGACAACCGTTGTCGGCTATGTCATGGAAGGAACTCCGGCTGAACGGGCCGGATTCAGAGCTAATGATAGCATTCTTTCAATCAATGGAAAGCATGTTGACAATTGGGATGACATCGATCACCTGATGTACATTGAAAACATGGGTAATGAGATGACGTTCGAAATTCTCCGCGATGGTCATCGATCCACCCTCATCATGCCGCCCCGCCCCGCCGGGGAACCTCCGGACAAGCCCCTCGGCTTGGTCGTGGGGTATACGATTGCGGTTGTTAAGATCGTTGAACCGAAAATGCCTGCCGAAGCAATCGGGGTGAAACCGGGCGATGTTATCACGATGGTCGATACAACGAAAGTTGCTTACCCTCGAATTTTCACCGAGATTAAAAGGCATGCAGGTCAAATGATTACCATCACGTGGACACGGGATTCGCGGGAATTATCTGCACGAACCACAGTGACGAAAGAGGGACGCATTGGTGTTTCTATCGAGGGGATCTATACCGGACCAATGAGCCGGGAACAGTACTCATTTGTTGGAGCATTGCCGGAAGGATTAAGCAAGACCTGGGAATCGGTATATCTTTTCTATCTTACGATCAGCAAAATAGTTGCGGGAAAGACAACAATTAAAGAATCACTCGGCGGACCAATTGCAATCGCGCAGCTCGCGACACAGAGCGCAAACTACGGGATTTCAAGTTTCCTCGGCTTTATGGCGCTGCTCAGCATGAGCCTTGCCCTCATCAATATTCTGCCCTTTCCTGCCCTCGATGGCGGCCATCTTGTCATGATGATCTACGAAAAAATCTTCCGGCGCGAAATACCACAACGGCTTAAAATCATTATCCAGCAAACTGGCTTTATCCTTCTGCTCCTCCTCATGGCATTTGTCATCTACAACGATATTTCACGGTTTTGAATATTGCGGCGTGATAAAAGTCACACGCATCTTCCTTTTTCTGTTCCCTTTTCAGATATTGTGATTGATATAGTAGGTGGAATTCTGTACCTTTTGACCCGGTAATCGGGTGTTTTTGAAAGGAAGCTGTCCATGAGTAAGCGCAAAAGATCCATCAAGATGTGGCCGGTGCTGTTTGCCATCGCCTGTTTATTCCTTGTCCGTCCGTTTGCACTCAGCCAATGCAGAGTCGATGTCAGTCATACCCCTGTGCAGGAACTATCTCTCTCTGATGTTGATTTTGAACATTTCCAGAGCACAACGCTCCTTTTTACATTATTCATTCCTGGTCAGGCAGAGCCCTACAACGCAACGTTGGGAATCGTCCTGAATATTAAATTTGCGGATGGATCAAGTGCACAAAATGCCGTGCGCTACCAGTCAGATTCCTTCAGCATCCCAACGACGGGCCGGACAGTCACAAATTTGGATATCGGTCGCGACGGGAGTATCCGGGGAAATGCAGAAGTCGACGAGAGTGTCAGGCAGCGGTTGCAGGATGCCTCCTTCGGGACTGGATCGTTTCCCGCAGGCGTATACACTTTTTCGTTTACAGTAAAGCCAACAATCTGCGAGCAACCCGAGCCAGTAGTCTTGGTGATCCAGAGTAATACCCGCATCGAACTCCGGTCTCCGCAGGATGGAGAAACAACAGGCAATTTCCCGCTGTTTGAGTTTTACTATACGGGGGATAAGACCGAATTGATCGTTGCGGAAAAGACCCCCGACCAGAGCCGTGATGATGCCATTGCACAAAAGCCCCCGATGGCAGATGTAACACTCATCGGCCAGGAATCCTACCTCTATTCAGGTGGACGACCCCTTGAAGATGGGAAAACCTACGTCTGGCGGGTTATCGGGAAGGTGACCGGCGCGAACGGACAGGAGACCGATGTCCCGAGTCAGATCGGCCTGTTTACTGTCTCCAGTTCTGCGGAGGGCCAACAATTTGATCTCATTCTCAGTCAGCTCGAGGAAATTTTTGGCAAGAGATATCCTGCACTGTTTCAGGAAATTCATCAGCAGGGATTTAAGTGTACAGGGATCAATACAATTGACAACACTCCGCTTACCCCTGCAGATCTGATGAATTTGCTGAACCAGCTTCGCGAACAGAGTGATTCAGCTGACCTCAGTTTTGAATAGTACCGGTTTTCAGAGGAGATTGTCGATGAAAATTTTCAAGCAATTATTTGTCACGCTTCTCGTGCTGGTTGCGCTATGCTGCTCGATGCTTGTGACGCTGGGAATGCGCCCCTCGTCTACGCCAATGGCGCTTATCATGAAGGTTGTCCCTGAAGTGGTAAAGAAAACCGCGAATACCGACTGGACCAGTGCCGTAGCAAGTGATCAGCTTCAGGGCGGCGATCAGGTGAAAACAGCCAAGAAAGCACTCGCGATCCTGAAATTCATGGATAAAAGCATTGTCCGCGTGCATGAACAATCGCAGGTAATTCTTAATGCCGACGCGTCCGGACCGCGATTCACGAAGGTTGTGGATCTGAACGGAGGTGTGTTTGGTTTTGATATCAAGAAACAAACCGATGAACGCTATCGGTTTACCTCGCCGACCTCGGTGGCTTCGATCCGGGGAACAACCGGGAAATTTACCGATCATTCTCAAAACGACACACTGGTTGTCGTTGAAGGGTTAGTCAATCTCAAGAACAATGTTTCGAACAAGGATATCGATGTTGCAGCGGGCTTCATCGGCTTTTCAGGCAGAGATGGATTGCTTTCCTCACGCCATGCGACTCCCGAAGAACTTGCCGATGCGAGCAATGCCGCAATCGGAAATGGCGGGAAAGAACTGAACATCGAGATGCGGGATTCGAAAGGGAATAAGAAGAATCTGAAAATTAAGATTAAACAGTAACGCGTACTGAATAGCACCGGCTAATTAGTTTTCACAATCGTCGTGAACCAACAGAAAAGCCCATGCACATTGCCACGAGGGGAAGAGCGCTTTCGGTCATTGCACTCCTTGGGGTTGTGGTCTACGCAACCGCACAGATCAGTGACAAAATCTCGAAAGTAACGACCGGTCCGGTCCGGCAGGGACAACCGGTTACCATCGAAGCCGAACTGATCAACCCTGCGATCGTTCAGCGTGTTGAGGTAGCGTATCGGCCGTTTGGGGAGCAGACCTACAAACGGATGGAGATGTCGATCGTGGGGAACATCGCGTCTGCCACGATTCCTCCGGACCAAATGATACCACCGTTTCTTGAGTACTATCTTCTCATTTATCCTCAGAATAGTACAACCCCGGAAACCTATCCGCTTGAAAACGCTGACGGACATCCACTTCGGGTCACAATGGAAGAAGCGCAGCCCGTGAGCAAGTACATCACCGTTCTCAGCCCGGAAGAGCAAGGTTCAGTGACACCCGACGATCTCTTTATTTCGTTCACTGTCAGGAAGGATACGATCGTCGACTCGGCTGCCACACAGATCCTTGTGGATGGCGCGAATGTGACAAAATTTGCGGTGATGTCTGGCGACCTTTTTATTCTTCGTCCCGAAAACGCGTCTCTGACCCTGTCATCCGGTGACCATAGTGTGCAGGTGGAAATCTACTCACGGAAAAATGAGCTGATCGAGCGCTATCAGTGGAATTTTAAGATAACGGGCGGTATTGAAGCCCCTGTCATGGTGCAAAAAGGATGGCAGTATGGAGGATCACTCCAACTGGAAACACGAAATGAGAAGATCGACACGCTCCCGGGGCAGCCGTATAACCGCGCGACCCTTCTGGGAAATGCCTCAAATGGTAATTTTCATGCCCGTGGGAAAATCTATGTTACAAACGAAGAACAGTCGCATCGTCAGCCGCAGGATCGGTTTTCACTGACTGCGGAAATCCCTGAACTGAGGCTGGGTCTGGGCGATCTGTATCCGGTGTATCCCGATCTCATCATGAATGGATTACGGGTCCGTGGCGTCTCAGGTGAGCTATCTCTGGGATCGTTTGATCTGGCCGTTTCAAGCGGCCAACTCCTTCGATCGATCGAAGGAAATCTCATCAAGACATTTCCACATGATAGTCTGACGGAGGAGCAGGGACGTGATCCTGGCGCGTCATACCGATTGTACAGGCCCGGTGATTCTCTGTGGGCAAAATATACAGACGGAACGTACGCGCGCAATCTCTTTGTGATCCGCCCGAAGTTCGGCACTCCGTCGTCCTTTCTGGGCTTCACGTTTTTGAAATCGAAGGACGATCCTCAGTCAATTTTCTTTGGCGATAAACCGGAGGAGAACCTTGTAGCCGGAAGTGATTTCTTTATCTCGATAGCGAATCATACTGTGGAATTGAACGGACAGGCAGCGATGAGTGCTACCAACAAGGATATCACAAACGGCACATTTACCGACCAGCAAATCGATTCCACCTTTACAGGATCAGACAGTGCGTCCGATCGGCGGCAGGCGCGGAACGTGAAAAAGTGGCTTTCGCATTTTATTACCGTCAATGAAAATCTGATTCCACTCACGGCAAAATATTTCCCAACACTCGCATACGAAGGGGGAATTTCCATCAACGCTGCGGATAATGCGCTGCGGTTCAACTATCTTCGGCACGGCAGCAGTTTCGAATCGTTCGGTCAGACCTTCGTCAGGCCGGATGTTGTCGGCTTCAATATTTCCGACCGCCAGCGTTTAGTTCGAAACTCACTCCTCCTTTCCTTAGGATATGAGCGGCTGAACGACAACACCGCACACACCAAGGCGGCAACGACAACAAGCACAACCGCCAACATCGGGATTTCTTATTTCCCGCAATCGGAGCTCCCGTCAGCCACTGTTGCTTATCTCTTTGCGTCCGACGATAACGGTATCCCGACAGCAGATTCGACCTTCTCGGTCGATGATCATACGAATAGAGTTGTTGTACAGCTCAACAAAGATTTCTTCTATTATGGCCGGCATCAGACGATGCTGAGCGTAAGTACCTCTGTCCGTGATGATCTGACCAAGCGAAACTTGGATACAAAAAACACAAGCATTTCACTGGGAGTCACGAGCAACTACCAGATTCCGCTTCAGACCGTCGTCAATCTCCTGGTGAGTTTAAATACGCTTCCGACGACCGATCTCGCCGGGCATACGACATCCATGTCTCGCAATTACACAACGCTCTTTCTCCGCGGGCTGTACCGGCTTGATGGAGATCGGATTCAACTTTCTGCGACGGTGAGTCCGACCCTGGGCGACGTTGGGAGAACTTTGCTCGATGGCGGCGCTCAATACTATTTTACCAAGCGAATCAGCGCCGTTGCGGATCTGAGCCTTTACCTTAACAAAGACCGCGACAACGATCTGATCGGAAGTCTGATTGTCCGCATGGATCTGTGACCGCAATGCCGATCTTCAGGGGAACATCTGCAAGAGTTTTGCTGACAAATCTGAGTATCATTGTTACGGTGACTCTCCTTGTGTTCCTGTTTACCCAGGACATCCTCTTTGAATTTCCTCCAATAAAAAGAGCCGAACTTTCTCTTATCGATCTTAGATTTCAGCGGCGGGGAACCATCGCGTCGGGGTTGGACTCGTCAGATATTGTCATTGTTGAGATTTCGCAGGAATCCTTCAGGTCGCTGCCGGATAAGTGGCCGTGGCCGAAATCATATTATGCGCGTCTTGTAAGAAATCTTAAACGGGCGGGTGCGCGCGCTGTCGGTCTGGACGTTATATTCAGCACGCCGGATCCCAGAGATTCCGCGGGCGAAGAGGATTTTCGGAAGGCCCTCGCTGAAGCGGGCAACATAGTTTTGGCCGGGACGATCCCGCCCGGACAGCCCCTTTATAAGAAACATGAACTTCACGAGCATTATGGGAATATCTTTATCGATTCATCTTCGCGATTCGGTATCGTAAACATCCGGACCGATGTCGACGGTATTCTCCGCCGTTATATCCCATTCACCTATGATGAGAACGATCGCTGTGTCCCGGCATTCTCAATGGCAATTCTTAACACCTATTTCAAGGAGAAGCCGTTGTTTACCGCGTATGACGCGGGAAATATTTTCCAGTACGAAGGGCGCAGAATTCCGAAGTATGACGAGTCGTCGTTCCTCATTAACTACCATGGCCCTTCAGGACTATTCCGCAGGATTAATATCACCGATGTCCTTGACGATAAGGATTTCAAAACCGTTGAGGAGTTGTCAAATCCGGGGATTGAAATCAACACATTCGATGACACCACCCTGGTCCCGAATTTGGACGGCAGGGGAAAGATCCGCTCAGGATTTCTTTATAATGGGGTCTTCACCGGGAAAATCGTCCTCGTGGGATCAACCACCCCCGAAGAGAAAGATTTGTTTCCAGTCCCCATGGGGCAGCAGCGCCAGGAAGGCGATAATCTCATGTTCGGCGTGGAAATTCACGCGAATGTCATTCAGCAACTGCTTGAGGGAAATTTCATCCGGCGTGAACCCTGGTGGATGACTCTTATTGTCGTGTTTGGACTGAGCACGTTCACGTTTACCCTCACCGCAGGCCTCAAGGCAATCCGTGCATCATACAGTCCGGCCATTGAGCTTCTGGGAGTTGCCATCGTCGTATCGGAAATGGTCATCATTTACTGGGGATCGATTCAGCTCTTCATGTATCATAATTTTCTTGATAACATGATGAGCCTGTTTCTCGCGGTTATTGTCAGTTATGTTGCGAGCACGGTATATAATTATATGACCGAACGGAAACAGAAAGTGCTGATCAAGGGTATGTTCAGCCATTACGTCAATCCGACGATTGTTGACGAACTCGTAGCCGATCCGGAGAAATTGCGGCTTGGTGGCGAGCGGAAGGAACTGACAGTCTTATTCAGCGATATTCAGAACTTCACTCAAATATCGGAAAAAGTATCGCCTGAGTATCTGGTGCAGATATTGAATGAATATCTGAATCTCATGACGGCAATAATTTTTTCGCACGAGGGAACCCTCGACAAATACGAAGGGGATGCGATACTGGCTTTTTGGGGCGCGCCGATTCGGCAGAGCGATCATGCACTTCGTGCCTGCCGTGCTGCGATTGACATGCAGCGCTCACTCAGCGGTTTGCGCCGTGTGTGGGAACAGGAGAACAAACCACTGTTCCACGTCCGGGTTGGGATTAACACCGGCGAGATGATTGTCGGCAATATGGGTGGTGCGAGCCGTTTCGATTATACGGTGATCGGCGACCATGTGAATTTGGGTTCTCGCCTTGAAGGAGCCAACAAACAGTATGGAACGGGCATCATTATCAGCGAACATACCTACCGCCACGTACACGAAAAGGTCGTCGCACGGGAACTGGACATGCTCATTGTCTCCGGGAAAAGCGAGCCAATCAGAGTCTATGAGCTGGTCTGTCTGAGCGGTGAAAGGATTTCTGCACCACAGATGCAGTTTCTTGATTCTTACGGGCGTGGAATTCGTTTCTTCAGAGATCGGGATTGGAATCGTGCGCTCGCGGCTTTCCGGGATGCACTCGCGCTTTCACCGGGTGACCGCCCGACACAGCTTTATATTGAACGGTCGAAAATCTATACGGTTTCCCCTCCCCCGTCCGACTGGAATGGGGTGTTCGTTCTTACATCAAAGTAGAATTACTCGGCAAGCGAAGCCAATACCGACTGCTGAATCCTAAAAAGCTCCTTGATTTGTTTCTCGTCCAATCCGGGCTGTGCGGGCTGGGCTTCGCATTCGTAATATCTTCCACCTGCTGAAAAAACCACAACCCTTGACTGGGATTGCTTGGTCAGGATCTCGTAGTGACAGAATTTTCTTCCCTTCATTTCAAATGTCGTCGGTTGCCAGGCAGGGCTCTTTTCGGTCAGCCGCTCACTGTGGAAACCCATGCTTATCCTGGCAAGAAACTCCAGCCCTTCGTTCTGGACTTGCCTCGTTGTTATAGGATCGAGAAAGAGTTCCCTGATGCTGATGGATGCTGAATAGTCATCCTTTATGAGCCACGCGGCAAGCGTTGGCGTCAGACTGTCATCGCGGGAGGAAAACCAACCCTGAGGGACAAGACCCTTGAGGTTTTGGTCACGCGTGGAGAAGGCGACATTGCTCATCGGGTAATCGTTGACGTAGGCGAGGTGCGCGCGGCACCCCCAGAGCAGCAGCGATATGATGACGAGGCGGTACGGGGATTTCACGGTTTATTCGCGGCTCCGTGCGAATTGGGGGGCAGCAAGAGTGAAGGTGATCGAGATCCGATGCGTGTTCCCAAGCTGGTCGATTGCGTCAAATTTCTGAAATGAATAGTCGATATCGAATTTTGGGAGATGAATGCCAGCTCCAAGATTGATCGGCCCGATGTCGCCGTGACCGACCCTAACGGCGATCAGGTGGCGATAATCGTACTCAAGACCTTCATGAAAGTCGAAGCTCACCCGACCGAGGTGGGCGTTTGCGGCAAGCTGTCTGTTTTCAAATCGCAGGTCAACATCAAGCGCGGGAGCAAACTCGCCGTCGAATGCTTTGAGAGTATACGCAGTGCCGAGCTTTACCGTCGGTGAGATCAACTCATTGGTGCCTGAATTCCAGGCTATTAACGTTGTGGTAATGTCCTGAACGTTGACGGCAACATGAAGATTATCAAGAGCCCGGTAGAGGAACGCGGCATCAAAACCGATGCCGGTGGCGGACATATTATCCATGTCCCGGCGGATAAACTTGATGTTGGCTCCATAGGAAAAATCATCGCTAACCCGTTTCGCATACGAGACGTAAAATGCCCAATCCGCAGCGTTGAAAAAGGAGATCTTGCTGAGGTCAATCTCGTCGCTCTCGGGGATGCCATCATGATTAAGGTCGACCCATGCGTTCTGGGTATTCGCAATATTATCTTCGCCGAGCCGGATGACACTGACCGCCAGTGTTGATGTTGCATTGATCGGCAAAGCAAACCCGCCATAATCGTAATTTTCGAGCCCGGCGAATCGCTCGTCGTGCATAAGGGAGAGTTGTGGATATGACAGCAGGGAAAGGGCGGCAGGATTCCAGTATGCGGCAGTCACATCGTTCGAAAGCGCTGAATACGCTCCTCCCAAACCCAGCGCTCTTCCGCCCACGCCGATTGCAAGGAACTCACCTGCATACTTAGCGGTTGAAGCGGAGTAAGCCATCGGAGGGAAGATCATCAGGCACCATAGTGCCGGGAGGAGAAGTTTTTTCACAGCGCAGTCAATGTGCTCTAAATGGTAACCCAATATGAACAAATCAGGAAAAAAAATCAATCACAAGAGACGCGGGCGATGCCTCAGGAAGGAAATTCGACTTTTTTAGCGCCGAATTCTTTTATCAGCGCTTCAACAATCGGGTTCGTTGCCTGCTCCGCTTTCGGGTTGTCCGGGGCAGCTGATTCTGCCGGGTCATGTGCCGTCGCTGGAGAGGTTTGCGAGACGTTATCAAGGATTGTTTCGAGCCGTATTCTGGCTCCGAACATGCTTTCAGCTAGATCGGATACAAACTGTTTGTTCCGCTTGAGAAGATTGAGATGAAAATCATCAGGGCAGGCCACGCGGAACTGGTCCCCATTGACCTCCACAAGCGAGGATTCACTGAGCATGTTCCCGACAGCTATGCGTTGGCGGCACGCCTCTGCCACGAGTTCAGGCCACTTCTGAAATGCCTCTTCTTGCGATATCCGGAGAGGGGGTGGTCCGTTAGGCGTTCGCGCGGATTGCACCATGGAAGAACTTATGAACGATGATACTCTTTCAAGCACGGGCAGTTGTGTGTGCCGGACAATTTGATCTGGCCGCAACTGCGGTTGCGATGCTTTTACCATCCCGCGTATCGGCGCAGTCGGCTCGGAAGGATTGAGGGCGCCCGGTTTCAACGGCTCCCGCCGGTAATTTCCGTCACCGCCCTTTTTTTTTAATTCCTCGATCTGCGCAAGGAGCTCGTTGAGTTGGACACTTCGGTCCATCCGGATGAGCTGCGTGAGACAGATCTCGAGCTTGAACCGCGGTTGCTGTGTCCACTTAATCGTCGCCTCAGTATCTGCGACGATTTTGATAAGCCGGAGGAGATCAGTTTCGGTAAACGGTTTGGCGCATTCGAGATACCTGGTTCTGTAATGGTCGGATGTCTCGAGTAGGTGGGTCGAACCGAGTGTTGTGACAATAAGAATGTTGCGGAGGTGCTCGATCAACCCGTTGAGAAACTCCCTGGCGTCTACCCCGCGCGTAAAGATTTCATCGACAAGAGTAAAACCCGCCTTTGCGTCCTTCGCGAGGATCGCATCCGTGACCCGGAAAAAAATGTCCTGTTCCACGATATTCAACATGCCGATGATCTTATCGGAGGAAATAGTCGTTCCGCAAAATGAAACAATCTGGTCAAAAATGCTCTGGGCATCGCGCATGGATCCGTCAGCCCTCTTGGCGATGAGCATCAGAGCGTCTTCGTCGATGCTGATGGCCTCACTCTTAGCAATAAACCGGAGACGATCTATTATTTCCTGCACAGATATACGCCGGAAATCGAATCGCTGGCATCGGGAGAGAATGGTTGCGGGAACTTTGTGAATTTCAGTGGTGGCAAAAATGAATATGACGAAGGGGGGCGGTTCTTCAAGCGTCTTCAGAAGTGCATTGAATGCCTCCTTGGTGAGCATGTGTACTTCGTCGATAATGTAAACCTTGTACTTTCCTTTCGCGGGGGCATAGCGGACGGATTCGCGGAGATTGCGGATTTCGTCCACTCCTCGGTTCGAAGCGCCGTCGATCTCGAGGACGTTGATGCTGCGTCCTTCGGTAATTTCGCGGCACAGCTCGCATGTATTGTCGGGGTTATTCTCAAGTGGGTGAAGACAATTTATCGATTTCGCAAGAATGCGGGCAGTAGTGGTTTTTCCTACCCCGCGCGGTCCGCTGAAAAGATATGCATGGGAGAGACGGTTTGTTGCGATCGCGTTTCGCAGGGTTGTTGTGACGTGCGCTTGCCCAACAACATCGTCAGCGACCTGCGGCCTCCATTTACGCGCTGTGACAAGATAGGTCATCTCTTTGCTCATGCTGATTACGGTCGAAGCAATATAATCGAATGGCTTGTGATATTCAAGGAGAAAATGATTCGGGGTTAAACCGAATGATGTAATTTGGTGTGAGAGAGATCCCGATAAACAACCGCTAAATTCTCAATGAACACCGGGACAGAAGTGTTCATATCATAAACTATTCCAAACTCAGAGATTTCGTCTTTTTCTCTTTATCTCCTTGCCGCCAAATACCCATGGGATTGCGGAATTGATGGTCTCAACGTACTTGATCTTCAGACCTTCCTTTACCCTCGGGTGAATTTCCACCATATCCTTTTCGTTGTCTTTTGGGACAATCACGGTTTTGATTCCGCTCCGCTGGGCTGCAAGAAGCTTTTCGTTTAATCCGCCTATGGCAAGGACTTCTCCGCGAAGTGTGATTTCGCCTGTCATTGCAACGTCGTTGCGTGCCGGTTTCTCTGCGGCGGCGGAAATGATTGCCATTGCCATCGTGATCCCGGCTGACGGGCCATCTTTGTGAATCGAACCCTCCGGAAGGTGGATGTGAATTTCCTTCTTCTGATAAAAGTTGTCCGGAATGCCGAGTTCCTTTGCATGTGAGCGAACGTAACTCAAGGCCGCCTGCGCCGATTCCTGCATCACTTCGCCGATTTGCCCGGTGAGAGTCAGTTTCTCGTTTCCGTTCATGATGGTTGCGTCGACGTTCAGGATGCTTCCACCGACGCTCGTCCACGCGAGTCCGATGACCGACCCAACGCGCTGAACACCGCGGGGGCGTGTGCGGAATCTCGGAACTCCCAGATATTTTTCAATCTTCGTTTCTGTAATGCGAATCTGCGGATGTTTGCCCTTCTTTCCGTTTTTCTGCCTTCCCAGGACAATGTCCTTTGCGACCTTCCGGCACACCGATGCGATTTCCCGCTCAAGGTTGCGGACGCCCGCTTCCCGTGTGTACGACTGGATAATTGCCAACACCGCCGGCTCGGTGAAGGAAACGTCTTCCTTCTTTAATCCGTGCTCGGCGAGTTGCTTTGGAATAATGTGGCGCCGCGCAATTTCTCCTTTGTCATATTCAAGATATCCGGGAAGCTCGATGATTTCCATCCTGTCCTGAAGCGGAATAGGAATGTTAAAGCGAATGTTTGCCGTTGTGATAAACATAACGTGGGAGAGATCGTAATCCACGTCAAGATAGTGATCGTTGAAATTGATGTTCTGTTCCGGATCAAGGACTTCAAGGAGAGCGGAAGCCGGATCGCCCCGGAAATCCATACTCATTTTATCGATCTCATCCATGAGGATCACAGGATTGATCACCCCGGCCCGCCGGATCGACTGGATAATCTTTCCCGGCATCGATCCGATGTACGTACGGCGGTGGCCGTGGATTTCTGCCTCGTCCCGTACACCCCCAAGCGAAATACGGACGAATTTCCTGCCAAGCGCACGCGCTATCGATTTTCCGAGAGAAGTTTTCCCAACCCCCGGCGGTCCGACAAAACAAAGAATCTGGCCTTTCATCTCTTTTACCAGATTGAGAACCGCAATGTGTTCGAGGATCCGCTCCTTCGGTTTCTCCAGTCCAAAGTGATCGGCATCGAGAATTTCTCCGACATGCCGGATGTCCAGATTATCCTCCGTGCGTTTATACCATGGCACTGCGATGAGCCAGTCGAGGTAATTCCGGCTGACGCCAAACTCGGGCGACTGTGGTGAGGTCTTCTTGAGCTTGTTCAACTCCTCAATTGCCTTTTCATGAGGTTCAGTTGGCATCCTGGCTTCTTCGATCTGCTCCTTGAGCTTTGCGATTTCCGGAGAAAGAATTTCGTCCGCTCCGAGCTCATCTTGCAGAATCCGCATTTGTTCCTGCAAAACATAGCGCTTCTGCGATTTTTGGATGCTGTCGTGGAGTTTCTTGTCGATGTCGTTCTCAATCTTCAGGACATCCAGCGCCGAGGTGAGAATACGTGCGAGTTCGAAGTACTGTTCCTTGAGCGAATCAAATGCGATGACTTTTTGTTTTGTTTCGACATTCTGGGTGATATTCGCGGCAACATAAAAAAGCCGGCGGAGGGGGTTCTTGATATTTTCGAAAGCGACGAGGACTTCACTCGGGATGTTGTGGTTAAGGTGGACATATTCCGCAAAAAGGGCCGAAACATGGCGGATCAGCGCGTCAATTTCCGGCGTGATCTCGAATGACGATTTAATGATGTCGATATCGGCTTCGAGGAATCTGGGATTCGGCACAAACGATGTAATACGCGCCTGAACAACTCCATCGACCAATATCTTCATCAACCCGTTTGGAAGTTTCATGATCTGGATGATCTTCGCGACGGTTCCATCGCCGTAGATGTCTTGCTGTCCCGGTTCTTCAACGTTCGGGTTTTGTTGCGCTGCGAGGAATATGAATTTATCCCTCTCTACGGCATAATTCGCAGCACGCAGTGATGATTCGCGTCCCACGAGAACCGGATAGATCATAAACGGAAAAACAACGACATCCCTCAGCGGCAAAACGGGAAGCCGGGTGGGAATGTTGTCGTGAGAGGAAATGTGTTCTTCTGAGGTTTGAATTTCTTCCTGTGCCATGGCCAATTGAAAAAAAATGCCCTGTACCGTTGGGATCGTACAGGACAGGAGTGTTTGTGAATGGCAGAATATACGAAGAATGGGACAGGGAAGCAAGCACTTGTCCCTCCCGGTTCTTACAAAAAGTGTTCTCCGGACTCATCCGATGCGTTACAGTCCTGAAGAGGACCATTGTCATTTCCCCTTCCTTCGTGCGGCTCTTGATGCACGAAAGACCCGGCCGACACGAAGTCGAATCCACAAAACATCGGATAAATTACTATATTAGCAGCTCGATGGAATATCACTTGCCTCTACAGGTGTAGCTGCTCATAAGGAATCCGCATTTATGAATGTAAAGAATACCGTTCTGATCGCAGAGAAAATGTTTGAGTCCCAGCCCGCTGTCCGGGTTGATCTCGGCCCTGACCGCCATTTCCTTCCGGCCGACTATCATGCCGCACTGGACCGGATTCTGGCAAAGGATTCAGGAAACATCTTTGCCGTGCGGCTTGTCGGAAAATCGTTCGAAGGACGACCGATTAGATTGCTCACGGCCGGTTCGGGTCGGACCCCGATTCTGCTCTGGTCCCAGATGCACGGAGATGAATCGACTGCCACTGCGGCGATAGCGGATATCATCAATTATTTGATTTATCACGGTCATAAGGAAGAAGTTGATTTGCTCCTCTCTTCCCTGACCCTTCATTTTCTCCCTATGCTTAATCCCGATGGTGCTTTTCGGCGGTCCCGGCGAACTGCGCAACATATTGATATGAACCGGGACGCAGCTGCTCTGCAGACGCCTGAAGCCGTGCTCTTGAAAAATCTCCAATACTCCCTTAAACCCGAGTTTGGCTTCAATCTTCACGATCAAGAACTCAGTACAACCGGCAGTGCAGACACTTTGACAGCAATCGCGTTGCTCGCCCCGGCACTGGACCATGAAAAATCAGATAATGAAGTACGCAGAAAAGCAATATCCATTGCCGCGGTGTTTGCCGAAGTGATGAAACGGTTTGTCAACGGCAAGATTGCAAAGTATGACGATTCCTTTGAACCGAGAGCATTCGGTGACAA
>JAWOMQ010000081.1:0-14114 GCA_033852415.1 Bacteroidota bacterium | reverse complement strand
TCGCGTTGTCCTACGTGAACGATGATGCATTTATCACATTCCGGTATGCGAGAAATTTTGTCCATGGCCTTGGACTGGTGTATAATGCCGGCGAAAGAGTGGAAGGGTACACGAATTTCCTGTGGCTGATGCTGGTGGCAGGAGGGATGAAGTTGGGGTTCGATCCGGTGATGTTCTCGGTTGTCCTCGGCATATTCTTCTACGGCTTGCAGCTGCTTCTGTATGTTTTCCTGTCCTGGAAAATGTTTCGTAACTCCGGCGCTTTCCTGTTGCTGCCGCTCACTGTGATCGCGCTTGCCATCCATCGCGATTTCAATGTTTATGCGACGAGTGGTCTTGAAACATCGATGTTCTCATTCTTTGTTTCCTGTACGTTCGCTTTGCTTCTGACCGTTGACAAGAGATGGAAATTTATTCTCGCGGGATTCTGCCTCACGCTTGCCATGATGACCCGGCCGGACGGGGTCATTTTTCTTGCAGTTTCTGTATTCTATGTTGTATTGATGACTGCCCCCCGTTTCAGAAATACTCTTTCGCTGCTTCTTGCCCCGGCCTTGATTTTTCTGCCCTATTGGTTCTGGCGATTCAGCTACTTTGGTTATTTCTATCCGAACACATTTTATGCAAAATCAGTTGACGCAGTCTATTATGTGGCGGGAATTCGTTACGCCGTTCTCTACTTCAAAACGTATTATGTTTTTGGTTTGTTGCCACTCCTCGCGTTGTACATTTTATGGAAGCATGTGAGGAAAAATGCCGGCAAACGCGTTCCTTCGGTGCGCGATCTCGCATTGGTACCCACAAACAGTCTTGCCAGGACGTCCATATTGTGTTCTCTCTTTATTCTGGCCTATACATATTTCATTATCAGGATAGGTGGGGATTTTATGTTTGCCCGATTCTTCATCCCCATCACACCCATACTCTATTTTTTCATCGAGTCCCTCATCTATTATCAAACAGCACGGTCGGTAGCGATTACTCTCAGCGTTCTGGTTTTGGTATTGACACAATTCCGCGCCGATCAGTTCAAGTACTGGAATCTTGTGGTTCCCTCGAGGGTAGTTGATGAATGCCAATTGTACACATGGGATCACCTCAGCCGGGCCAAAGAGGGCGCTGAAAAACTTGCATCCTACTTTAAGGGGTTCCGGGTCAACATTGCATTTTTGGGTACATTCGCTCGTACAATTTATTACCTTGATCCTCCCGTTGCCATTGAAGCGGAAACCGGCCTGACCGATGCACATATTGCTCATCTGCCTCTCACGACCCGCGGACGGATCGGTCATGAGAAAGCTGCACCGGTTGCATATCTTCGTTCCCGCCATGTTAATTTCATATTCGACCGCGGAAAAAATCCTTCCTTTGACAACATATCGTTTGATGGTTTCAATGGAAGGATCATCGTTTATGATGATTCGCTGATGAAGAATCTGCAAAAGTTTCCGCAGATTCACTTCACTCCATTTCAAGCTTATCTCGATTGCTACATCGCCCGTTTCGATACCCTTTCTGGCCAGCAGGTCCGCAGTGATCTGGAACAGTTCAAGTCGTACTATTTTGACTACAACGCGGATTCTTCAAGGCTGAATCTGTTCCTCAGGAAGGCGAACCCTTCTCTACAGAGAAATCTCCCTGGTCAGTGACACATATACCTCGTTTAAGTGTAACCTTAACGTAGGATCAAGCTTCCGGGGCTTCGTGTCTAGATCCATGATCATACGATACTCAGAACGAAAGCAAGGGTGGGGTGTGAGATCACGCCAGCATTGACAATGTACCTTCAGAATGATATCTTCCGTATGCAAACAATGACAAGATCTTGCCTCGCTTCAAACCATACCATTATGTTCGTTTGCCCAACTGTGACGCCGTCCGGATTTATTTTCCACATCACGCTAGATCTCATCGGTGGCAATGAAGATTTCCCTGAGTGAAAACAACCTGCTGGTGGGCTTTGTTCTTGCGGCAACGATTGTGCCGTTTCTCTGTGTCCACTTCATCCCGGCGACTGATCTTCCCCAACACCTCTCGCAGATTCGCCTGTTCTGGGAAACGCTGAATGGTGCACATGGCAACGATCTCGTCGTCAATTGGTTCTCACCGAATATCCTGGTATACCTGTTTATAGCCATCCTTTGGAAATTGTTCCCCCCGGTTGCTGCAGGGAAGGTCGCGATGATGTTGATTGCTGTTGCGTGGGTACTTTCGGTATTCCAGCTTGCCCGGAAGCGCGGCAGAAGCTTCTCGGCAGCCGCCCTTGCATCTATTTTCGTGTTTAACAGAAGTCTGTATTGGGGGTTTGCCACTTTTCTCGTCGGGTGGCCGTTCTTCGTACTCTGGCTCTGTCTCCTTCCGTCCTCTGAATCGGAGAGGGCAAGCGGATGGGCTCTCCTCAAACTTACAGGTTGTGCAATTGCGTTGTTCCTTTGTCATGCACTCTGGTTCGCGGCGGGAATTGCTGTGTTGGCGATCATGAATTTCAGACGTCGGGTAAGGTTCAGGACGTGGGCAATGCATTCTCTTGCGATAGCACCTGTTGCCCTTTATGCACTGTACTGGTTCTCACGTCTTGCGCGGATGCGGGCTGTCCAGGGATTCGATACGGCCGCACACTGGGGAACCATGCCATGGGAACGTTTTTATCCCCAGGCGTTTGCCGATGGATTCCTTGGAGGTCTCTGGGGTTTTGGGGAGACCCTTGTTCTTCTCGCAGCCGGCGTCTGGGTCATTGCATCATTGTTACGCCGGAATGGCGATGATAAGATCGGTATCGACAAAGAACTACTGATCGTGTCTTCACTCTTTTTCATTTTCGGATTCCTGGCGCCGGAAAAATACATGAACACCATTTTCTTTGCGTCCCGGTGGCTGCCAGTCGCAGCGACATTACTGGTTCTGTCTCTCCCGCTTCCTGCTTTTAAACCGGGGGTACGTTTCGCGTTCCCCTTATTCGTGGTTGTGACTCTTTCCCTTGTAACCACCTGGCAGTGGATCCGATTCAATGATCGTGATCTCTCCGGCCTGGATGAATCGTTGAGCGTAATTCCGGCAAACTCCAGGGTACTCGGGCTGGACTTTGTCAAGGAGAGCGAATTGATCAAGGGTCGACCATATCTTCAAACCTTTGCCTACGCGCAGGTGCTTCGTGGCGGAGAGCTCAATTTTTCCTTCTCGCAGCATGAATCGGGAATTATCGTGGATACGAAACAATACAGACCTGCATACACTCAGGGCCTTGAATGGAACGCAGAAAATGTCAAGCCGCAGGATTTCCGACAATTCGACATTGCCCTCATCAATGCGACCGACGCTGATCATGCAATCTTCGGGACCTTCTCGTTCCTGAAGCCGCTCAACCAGGAAGGTCGATGGAGGGCGTATGAATGTCTCACCGATTCCGCAATTCCCCACTAAAAGCGATTACCTCACTCTCGTGACAGCCCGCGAAAACATCCTCACCGTACGGGTCATCTCATGCAATTGAGACAGCGTTATATTGCCGGTGCCATTATTGCAGCAGTGGTGGGAGCTGTATATTGGCGATGTGTGCGTTATCCGTTCATCTATGATGATTGGATATTTCTCCACTCAATCTTATTTCAGGGTCCGGTCAGCTTTCTCCAACACCAACTGCTTCCTTTTGGAAGAATCATTTATCGGCCGATTGGAGCGCTCTACTTCGTGTTGATGTATTATGTTTCCGGTGTAAATCCCATCGGCAACCACGTCGTCGCATTGCTCCTCCATACGTGTAGCGCTTTCCTCGTTTTGATGATCGTCTTTGAATTGACCCGCAATTCTTTTATGTCAGCTGTCGTGAGTGTTTTGTATGCTGCCGCAGCTGCAGTCCACGTCGAGCCGCTTCTTTGGCTCTCAGGTTTCTATGATATTGGCGGTGCGTTCTTCTTCCTACTCTCTATTTATAGTTTCTTGTTAAATAAGCGGACTCTCTCTGTTGTAGCTTTTGCCCTCGCAGCGCTCACCAAAGAAGGAACCATCGTCCTTCCTCTTATCCTTGCCTGTTACCTTGTGCTCTTCGAACGGCACCACATGCCGGCTCGGCTGATGGCTAAGAGGATTCTTCCTCACTTTGTGGTGCTTGCTCTCTACGTGATCCTGAAGATGATGGGAATGTCGCCTCTTTCCAGTCCCGCTGAAAATCCGTTCAGTATCAGGTTGTTTGGACCTCATGTACTGAGCAATTTGTTTGATTATGTCCGATGGGCAGATGAAACAATCCTGCCTTTCAATGCTATCGCGCCCGGCACTTCATGGGTGACGTTCCAGGTGGCAGCCGCTGCGCTGATCCTTATTGCGTTGATCGTCGGATCGAGAATGGATCAACGAGAAGAATCGAGCCGCAAACTCAACCTGATCCTGTTCTTCGGATCCTGGTTCTTGGCAGGGCTTCTGCCCGTGCTTTTTCTTCCTCACCATATTGCACGTTATTTTGCGACCTACTCATTGGTTCCTTTCCTGGCACTGGCCTGGTATACCGCTGATCTCATTCTCCACACCTTCCACTTCAATGATTCAATCGTCAGAGTCGCAATTGTCTTAATGACCGCGAGCGAGGTGATTTTTTCTACGAACTACATTCATCATAAAGAAACTGAAGATATCGACGGACCTGCCACCGAAGGATCCCTGAACCTGATTCATAAAGGGAAACAGGTTGAGATCGTAAAGGGCTTTATTACCCGGACGCTTTCGCCGCTGGCACCACATTCCGTCTTGATTGGAGATTGTCTTCCGATGAAGGCGATCGGCTACGGCTATGGCCCCCAGGTCTGGTTCCACGACACCACATTACGGCTGGTTGGGGTCGAAGACATTCATTCCGATTCAACGCGCCTTTATATGCTGAGGCGTGATGAAAGCGGTACGACGGGATATGAATCGAAGCGAATTTCTGCTGATGAACGAATTTACCTCGATACGAGTCGAACATTTCTCTTTGTCTATTATCAGAGGAAAGTTGAGAATCCGAACCTTTTCGTCCTTGTAAACCTCCATCGTTAGAGGGGAAACGTCGTTTTATTATTGAAGGCATGAGGCATTTTCCGTCCATCTCTCGCAGATTGTTGAAAAAGGCTTATCACCAAGACATGAAGATAAACAAAATCCTTGATGAAAATCGCTCAATGTTTGAGGCTTTCTTACTAAGATATTGAGTCTTTGTGCATTTGTGGTCAATCGGCTCCGCTTTTGCTACTCCCTGCCCGGAATCCTTCCTCGATTAAGTTCAACCCTACTATTAAGTTTTTTGCCTCATATCAGAGGGGGTTTCGGCCCGGGTTTTGACTTTTTATTGGCCGGGAGGCTTCGGTGTCAGTGAATGAGATTGGTTCTATGGAGCGGGATTTTTTTCCCTTGCTGTCACTCCTCAGATATCCCAGAAGAAAGAGTTAACAACGCTTGCATGTAGACTAATAGTTTCCGTTTCAAAAAGGGGAATTTTTCTGCACAGATGGCTCACCCGGAAGCCCGATTTTGTGCGCTAGGACACACCAAGAAGGGAGGGGAATTTCAGGCGGACGGTAGAATTTACCTCATGGTTAGCACAAATTACGTGGACGGGGAAATCGGGGAGTTGTATGAGAAGAAAAGACCCAAAAATTGTCAGTATTCGAATGGAGTGCGGTGGATCGGGTTTCACGGCTGGTGGCATGAGGCTTGTAATACCTCCTGCAGAATCATAATGAACTCATAACTGAAAACTGAGGCTTCTAAATGGGACAACAGCAATTACTCCTTCTGATTCTCGGTGTTATCATCGTGGGGATTGCTGTGAGCGTTGGTATCGCCCAGTTTGGAGCGGACAGTACGAATTCTAACAAAGACGGAGTGATGTCGGGCTTGCAGAATATCGCCGCCCATGCATATCAATATAAAATTCGGCCTCAGTCCCTGGGCGGCGGAAGTAATGAATACACGAGCTATGTCATTCCTCCGAAAATGATCAAGGATGAGAACGGCGTGTATACACTGGGGACGATAACTCCGACTTCTATCCAGATCCTGGGTACATCGGCCGTCAACACGGCTTGGGTTGCGACATGTACACAGGATGATTCCGGGGCTATGAGAGTGGTATTCAACGGTTGGTAAATCAAAATCACTAATTAACTTCTATCCACAATATAAAGGGGTTTCATAATGGGTCAGCAACAACTTCTCCTTATCATCCTTGGCGTTATCATTGTTGGTATCGCCATTGCAGTAGGTATTTCGCAGTTTGGCGCGCACAGCACGCAGGCCAATAAGGACGGCGTGACGTCCAGCCTCGTGAACATCGCGGCAAATGCTTACCAGTTCAAGATTCGTCCGACAACAATGGGCGGTGGCGGCGGTGCATATGATAATTCGAAAGGTGCAACGGCTGCCTACAACGTTCCGCCCAAAATGGCCAAGGACGATAATGGTACGTATTCGACAAACGCCTGCAGCGCGACGTCGGTGAGCATTGTCGGAACATCCTCGATTAACTCGAACTGGACTGCTACCTGCACGTCAGACGATACTGGTAAGACAGCCGTATCCTATATCGGATGGTAAGAAGCATTAGCAGAGAAAGGCTATTGCGTACATCCGAAGGGATTTGAGCAGTCGAATCCTCTTAAGCGTTGCCGGTAGGAAAAAGACTCCTCCGGCAACGCTTTTTAATGTCGGTTGGATGGTTGCAGGGGTTCGCCCTGAAGGCAGTTGGTGTCACTTACGAGGGACGAACAGATGTTGTGAGCGGATTTAGTGTTGAGTTGCGGCAGTACGATCAGTGAACAATAGATGAGGGTTGTGCTTTGACAATGAACAGCAGCACCGTGAACGGGTGGATACAAGTGGAGCGGGTTTTACCTGTAAAAAGCTGTGATCAGCAGCACAGGGCAATTCGCTTTTTCGTTTTTGAAGCGTACATTACGCACGTACGAAAAATGTGTGGGCTAACGACATATTGAGGGAAATGATCTATGCCTGAATTTCGAGTTGAAGGTTTGTCTGCGGCAGGGAAGCCTGTCCAGGGTGTTATCGAAGCGGAAAATACGAGGACCGCGAAGCAGAAGGCCGAGCAAATGGCAGTTCAGCGAAAGTTCAAATTGCTGAGAGTGCTGCCGCGAACGACCTTCCTTTACAAGGTTCAGCGTGGCGCTGAAAAGCCCGTCGTCGGGGAACAGAAGGCGTTCACGCGGGAAGAAGTGCAGGAAGCTCTTTCGAAGATGGGATTCCGCGTTATCAGCGTTAAGAAGAAATCATTCGATCTTAAACTGAAACCGCCAACTTCGGAGATCGTCACGTTTGTGCGCGTAAGCGCCGACCTCATCCGGCAAAAACTCCCATACAACGAAATTCTCCAGCTGATGGTGAATGATATCACCAACAAAACGCTGCGCGATGCGGTCAAGGAGATAAACAACGAGCTCAAGCAGGGAAAGGACAGCGAGAAAGTCTTTATCAAGCAGGAGGCGATCCTCGGCCGTTTCACGGCACACATGCTGGGCCTTGCTTCAAAGAGCGGTAACATGGCCGAGATTTACGACAGCACCGCAAAGTTTCTCGAGCGAAGAGCGGAGTTCAAGAAAAATCTTAAGAGCGCCCTGATCATGCCTATCGTAACGTTGATAGCATTGTTTGGCGCATGCGTGTATTACGTCGGATTTATCTTCCCGAGCATGGCTGAGGTGTTTGTCCGGTTGAAGGTCGATATGCATCAGTTTCCGATGACCTATGCGACCCTGCAGTTCAGCTATTTCCTGCAGGAGTACATTGTCATTATTCTGATAGTCACGATCGTGCCAACCCTCTTTGCGATCAGGTTCTTTACGACCGACCGGGGTCGTTTTGTCCGTGACAAGTACATCTGGAAAGTGCCGATCATCGGACCGTTGCTCCATAAGACATCGATTGAAATATTTTGCCGTGTATTCTACGCGTTGTACAGCGGTGCCGGTGAAAATATCGATGTCATCAAGATGGCTGCGGAAGCGTGCGGTAATAAGTATATGGAATTCCAGGTCAAAACGGTTGCTATCCCCATGATGGTGGAAAAGGGCGCCGGTATTACGGAAGCATTTGAAGCATCAGGCGTGTTCACGAAGACCGCAATATCCCGTTTCCATTCCGGAGCGGAAACAGGGACTGTGAAACATACAGCTCTGCAGCTTGCGGAGTACTATGAAAAGGAAACGACCTATAAGATGCGCAACGCCATCGATTTCATTCAGCTCTGGATCAGTCTTATCATCATGGTCGTCCTTACGCTGTTGACGCTGGTCTCATCCGAAACGGCCACCTTCCATCCGAGCACTGCGCCTGGGGCGCCGCATTAATCGCCGAATGATCGAGGTGCATAATGGCTAAGAGCACGGAAAAGACCATGGCTGATATTGATATTACTGATAAGATCGGTTACACGCTTCTCAAGAAGGGGATCGTAGATTACGAGACGCTGGAGAAGTCTCTCCAGGTGCGGGAAATGGAAGACAAGAAGAACCGGCGGAGCCTGGGGAAGATCCTTGTCAGCGAATTTCAGGTCGATCACGATGCTGTTTTCCGGGAAGTCGCGAACCTCTATGCGTTCCGGGAAATTCATGTCTCCTCCGAAGATCTGACCCAGGAACGGATCGAATTTATCAAACATTACGTCGAGGTCCTCCCCGACCCGTACAGGGACCTGATGATTCAAACGATGATGCTGCCTCTCCGGTTCGATGAGAAACAACCGGACAAGTTGATCGTCATCGCGTCTGATCCGACAGATCGGAATATCCCGATTGTAGCGCGGTATTTTGGGGTGAAGAAGTACGAGGTGTGCTACTGCCGGCTGAAGAATATTCAGGCGGTCATGGAGCAAGCTATCACCCTCGAGAATGAATTCCTAAAACTTCTCGCCGACGCCGAGGTTGACCTTTCCGCCGAGGATGATAATCTCCTCGACGAAGAAATGCTCGAATCGGAAATCAGCAAGAGCGCTCTCGTCAACCTTGTAGAAGGTTTGCTCGTTGAGGCGGTTCGCCAGGGGGCAAGCGATATTCACGTGATTGGTAAGGAAGGAAGACGGACCGAGTTCCTCTTCCGGATTGACGGCAGCCTGCGGATGTGGTATGTCCAGGAAAATACGATGCCGGAAGCGATTGCGGCAGTCATCAAAGACCGGTCCAAGAATGTCGATCGCTTTGAACGCGAATCGTCACAGGATGGATTCATTCAACGCACAGTCGACAACCACCAGATCAGGTTCCGCGTTTCCATCATGCCGATCGTGGGAGCCGACATCAAGAATAAATTTGAAAGCGTTGTTATCCGCGTTCTGGACGATCGCAAGGTCATCACCGATCTGAATAAGTTAGGCTTGCAGGGACCAGCGAAGGATTTCTTCTATAAGGCAATTTCCAAACCTCAGGGGATCGTGATCCTGACGGGGCCTACAGGTAGCGGAAAGAGCACGACTCTTATCGCCGCGCTCCACCAGGTTATTGACCCGACCGTAAACGTTCTCACTGTCGAGGAACCTGTCGAGTATCTCATTCGCGGTGCCCGCCAGCTGAAAATCGGCCCGAAAATGGATTTTGATCAGGCGATCAGGGGAATTCTGCGTCATGACCCTGACATCGTGCTCGTGGGCGAGATGCGCGACAAGATGACCGCCGAAATTGCGATCAAGCTTGCGAATACCGGTCACCTTACATTCTCGACCCTTCACACAAACGATGCCCCGAGCGCGATTGCGCGTCTGTTTAAAATGGGGATAGAACCATTTTTGATCGCATATGCGATTAATATTGTAGTCGCCCAGCGTTTGGTCCGAACGCTTTGTGAAAATTGTAAACGGCCGCTGAAGCTGAGCGACAAAGAACGGGCTGTATTCCTGAAATTCGGTTTTACGGAAGAGATGCTCACGCGGGGAACGTTCTTCGAGCCCGCGGGGTGCGAAAAGTGCAATGCAGGGTGGAAAGGACGTACGGCCATCCACGAAGCGCTTTATTTTACCCGCGAAATAAAGCAGATTATCGTAAGCGCAGGTAACGATATTGACGAGAACGCAATCAGGGAACAGGCGGTGAAGGATGGGATGTGGACACTCCGCAGATCCGGCATGGAGCGAATGATGGAAGGAGTGACCACCCTAGAAGAGGTGTTATCTACAACCACTGAAGATTGAGCAATCGGGCGATGACGTGTGTCACAGTGGACATTGCGAAATGAACATTGCTGATGTAGCTTGATGAAGATGAACGGTAACGGATTATGAATACTGGACAAATGATGCTGGTGATAGGAGCGCTGATTCTGATTTCAGTTGTCAGCCTTTCCGTTAATTCGATGATCCTGAGCAAAACAAACACGATGCTGGAGATCGAAGCGAATATGAATGCAATTGCTCTGGGGCAGTCCATGCTGGATGAGGTGCTATCGAAAAGTTACGATAACGCAACTGCAAACGGCACGAAGATTTTTGATTCATCACTGTTTACCGCCCCCGGCAGTCTCGGTTGCAATGGCACTGAAGCTTCCCGTGTCCCTCTTCCGGATTCGCTCCCGCTCCCCGCGCCTAACACGATGCCAAACATCGATACGACGTATAATGCGACGCGATACTATAACGACGTTGATGATTACAACGGCTACAAGAGAATCGCCTTTACACCATCAATGGCGACGTTTTACATCATTGACACTGTTTACTATGTGTCGGAGAACAACCCGGACCAAAAATCGACTGTGCAGACATTTTACAAAAAAGTTGTGGTGACGATCCGGCATAGAAATATGGTCCCTGCGGGTGTTTCGTTCACGCCGTGGTCCGGCAGCTACTCCCTGCAGCTTTCCGATATTGCAGTCTACCGGAGATATTTCTAAGCCAAATGACCAGGAACCTGACGAGCGCCGAAGGAAGAAGGACGGAACAATTATGAGCGTCATGCTTGATATTATCGGATCCGCGATTATTGTTGGTATGCTCATCCTGACCATCATGGGGGTGAATATCAATATGAGCGACGCAACATATAAGGGAATCACGGAATTAAATATTCAGACGCAGTCAATCCAGCTCGGCAGAATTTTCGAATTTGATTTTTACAAGATGGGCTACGCGGTGAGTAAACCGGGGATCATTGCTATTGCCGACACATCACGGATAAAGTTTTATTCGAATCTGTTCAATATCGCTGGCCGGCGCGATAGCATAGAATACGATCTGGGTGGTTATGTGACATCATCGAGTAACCCGCACGACAAATCGCTCTACCGGTATGAAAATACAAACCGGGTGTTTATCAATTTCAGCGTCACCCGGTTCAAGCTCTCATATTACAACCGGAATGATTCGCTGTTGTCAGCCCCTGTGACGGGAACGTGGCGCGACAGCATAAAGTCTGTAAAAGTGTACCTGACACTCGAAAATCCGCAGCCGTTCGACGTGAGCCGGTATGGTGGACCGACATATTTCGGCACGTATTATCAGAAGTGGATCTATCCAAGAAACCTGTGAATGAGAGAGGTGTGAACTATGGGTAAGATGGCTATCATTCTTGTGATCGGATTGTCAATGTCTGTCGGCATCGTCGCCGTACAGCTTAACAAGTCAAAGACCGGCATCACCGAGAACGTCGTCGGGTTCGACAAGTACACCAATGCCAGAAATATCGCACATACAGGCGTGAATATGGTGCTGCGGCGAATGGATAAGAACGATACTTCAATCGCGAATCCGCTGGCTCGTTCGCAAACTGCCTGGTTCGTGACGAACGTGATGTCGGGTCTGTGTTCGGTCTCGGTGAGACTGACGACCCCTCCCAAGCTTGATACTATAGACATTACAAGCAATTCGCACTTTCTCGATTCCTCATACAATATGCAGGTACGGCTTTACCGGTTCCCGGTACCATTCCCCGAAGTAAATGCTGCCGTGAATCTTTTATCTTCTCCGATCAAGTTCACTATGAGTGGCAATCCCAGTATTGATGGTAGTAACTGGGATATGGACGGCAGGCTCAATCCGGATCGCTCAACTGATACGAATGGTGTTGCCGTTGTAAGTCAGGCCGAAAGCTCGAGAGTTGCAGTTTATAATTCGGATATAACGGGAAGCCCCAATAAGGTGACTGCCGCCGCTCTTACGGATCCCGGCCCGTTCGTAACGCAGTATATCGCGGCGGCCGATTTCACGTTCCCGGACGGCAGTGTTAATACCGGTAACTATGGATCTCCTGCAACTCCTGTGATAGCATATGCCAATGGCAGTGTGACCTTTGGTGGAACGGGATCATTTTACGGTGTCCTTGTGATAAACGGCAGTATCGATCTTCAAGGCACATTTGATATGTATGGCCTCGTAATCGCCTATGGAGATAGCACATCGATAGCGTTCTCAACTTCTGCAGGTACCCCCAGGATTTATGGCTCTATTATCGAAACTGGCCCCGCTAATAGTCAGTTTACTATGAAAGGGACTGCAGATGTCCGTTACAGTGCTGAAGCATTGTTGATGGCGAAATATATAGGAAAACTTCAGGTCTACAGAGTACTTCGCTGGTACGAATAAAATAGTAATGCGAAAAATGAGGGTTTTTTCGACATTTATTTGATCTGTAAGAAATTTTGCCTTGTCGTCGGCATGGCCGCCGCCAGGGCATTTTTTTGTCACTTATGCTTGACATGGCTGGAAAATTTATCTATATTAAGCGTCTCTGTTTTAAGTATATATGTAATTAATTTAAAGAATTACTTTAAACTTAAATAAAAACAAGAAAATCGAGAACTTATGGACGAAGCGATATCCATCTTGCGAGATATCGTCAAGAACATACCCGAAACCTCATTTGGGGTTGAACGGCAAATGCTCATTGGCGATCTGGTTGCCCGCCAATCTCAGGAAGAACGGGTCCTCGTCAAACGAATGTTCGATAGCTTTTTGATGAAAATGCTTTCAGTAAACGCATCCGATATCGACCTCGGCGGGTATGGATCTCAGGGCCGGATCTGGTATCGTGTCTATGGAGACAAAAAGCCGGTAGAAGAGCTGCCTGCGTTTCACTTCGACGAGGTGAACGTCCTGATCCAGACAATACTTGTCGAGCGCCAGCGCCAATTCCTTTACGAAAACCGGAATATCGATTTTTCCTATTCGATCGAACGGGATGGCAATCTACACCGCTTTCGTGCTGATGCCTATTTCGACCTGGATCAGGTAGCCCTGAATATGCGCGCTATCAACGCCGCGATCCGCCCATACAAGAACCTTGAGTTGCACGCAAATGTTACGAAGGTCATGAGCCTGGTGCATACAAAACAAGGGCTCATCCTGATTACTGGAATCACCGGATCCGGAAAAAGCACAACTCTCGATACGATTATCGACGCCAATAATCACGCAATTGACGCCCACTGCGTCATCATTGCCTCACCGGTGGAATATGTTCACAAATCTGATCGATGCATCATCCGCCATCGCGAAGTCGGGCGCGATGTTCTGTCGTTTAAAGAAGGCGCCGTCCAGGCCCTCCGGCAGGACCCCGATATCATTATGATCGGAGAGCTGAGAGACCCGGACACTATTTTGACTGCTCTGGAAATCACAGACAGCGGTCACAAAGTCTTTTCCACCCTGCACACGTCGTCTGCTGTGGAGAGCATCGATCGTATCATCGGTGAGGTTCCCCCGATTGAGCAGGAAAGAGTGCGGAACCGCCTTGCGGATGTTCTCCAGTGCGTCATGTCTCAAAAGCTTGTCCCGACAATGGATAAGAAGCTTGTTCTCGCAAAAGAGGTCATGATAGCGACCCCATCGGTCCGCGCGGCAATCAAGAATAACAATACAGGTGAAATCTATCAGATGATGTCAGAATCCGGCGATCAGGGAATGGTGACGATGGAGCAGGACCTGAAGCGCTTGTATCTGGGGAGGAAAATCTCGCTTGAAACCGCGATTAATTTTGCCAATAATAAGCGCCGTCTCCAACAGTTGTTGAATCTTGTTCCAAAAGAACAATAATGAACACTTACGAGGGTTAAGAGCATTATGCCATCACTCAGGGGAAGTAAAACTACTGCGGTCGGGATATTTGTCGACGGGCTTGACGTTAAGCTTGCCAGGTTATCTACCAGACGGG
>JAWOMQ010000042.1:0-5395 GCA_033852415.1 Bacteroidota bacterium | reverse complement strand
ATCAACTCTCCGGCGATTCAATATTTCTGCGTCTGCGAAACCGGAAACTCGACCGTGTCTACGTTCGCGGGCGGGCCCGCGCGATTTCGGAAGCGGATAGCTTGTATCCCTCCCGATATAACCAAATGACGGGGCAGGAGATCACAATGTATTTCAAAGAGAACAAAGTTTTGCGCATAGAGGTCGACATTACCGCGACGAGTTTGTACTATCTGTTCGATGGGAAGAAATCGAACGGGGTCAACAAAATTTCCGGTGACCATGTGAAGATTACGTTCAAAGATGGGAAAGTCGATAAACTGAAAGTGACAAACAGCGTCGAGGGGCAGTATTACCCCGAACGCATTGTGAAGGGGAGAGAAACCGAGTATAACCTCCTTGGATTTAACTGGAAGGGAAGATCCCGCGCGGCGAAAAAATCCTCGCCTGCTGGTCAACATTCTGTGAATAGATCAGACTATTGAAATTGGCTTGTCGTCGTATCCTCGTGATTCCTTCCACCTGCGCATATGACGCGAATTTTTTTTACATTTTACACCATTAATGGAACAAGTTCCTCCACATACCGCGTCTGAGCCAGTAAAGAGCCTCTTGCGACTCCGTGGCGAGGGATTAAGCAAACGGTACAAGAAACGCCTTGTCGTGGATCAGGTCGACATCGAAGTGAATCAGTGCGAGGTTGTAGGGCTCCTCGGACCTAATGGTGCCGGGAAGACCACGACGTTCTATATGGTTGTCGGAATGATCCGCCCAACTGCGGGGAGGGTCTTTATCGATCAGAATGAGATAACGCGTGAGCCCATGTATAAACGCGCGCGCATGGGAATCGGATATCTTTCACAGGAACCTTCCATTTTCAGGAAAATGACGGTCCGTGAGAATTTGCTGGCGGTGCTGGAACTGATGGAACTTCCACGCCCTGAACGGGACCGACGCTCTGATGAACTTCTCGAAGATTTCGGAATCACCCATGTCGCGAATAGCAAAGGCTATACGCTCTCTGGCGGCGAACGCAGAAGAACAGAGATCGCCCGGGCGCTTGCGACGAACCCGAAATTCATCCTCCTCGACGAACCCTTCGCTGGCATTGACCCTATCGCTGTGGAGGATATTATGAGAATTGTCCGTGACCTGAAGAAGCGGGACATCGGAGTGCTCGTCACGGATCATAATGTTCATGAAACACTTTCGATCACCGACCGCTCGTATCTCTTATTTGAAGGGAAGATTATTAAATCGGGAACTGCAGAATTTCTTGCTAACGATGTTGAGGCAAGAAAATTGTATTTAGGGGAGAAGTTTAAGTTGGACAGGTACGATTGAGTGAGGCAGAATGTCCTGGAAAATGGGAGTCGATATGTTGCTAAATTCGCCGTCCTGACCGGTGACCTGGACCAGAGGCAGACCGAAGGTCCTTGTTTTTGATGAGTCGGAGGCCAAACAAATCGACCACGGGTGTCAATGTATTGTGCGCCATTGGACGTCGCCACTCGCACCAGACTATCAGAGAAGCGTTCGGCCAAACCATACTGAGCTTCAATTCTGACTGCCCGTCCTTTATCCATGTAACCCCATTTCGTGTGTTCCTGAAATGGAGGTAGTCTGTCGGAGAGGTGAAGCGCATTTTCTCAGTTTGCTCGGAATACTAGCGTGCTGAAGTGGGGAAAGAAAATCTTCCTATAGATGACAACCAGGGACAAAGTCTCTGGGCTCGGCGTAACGTAGTGGTATCACAAATGGGCCTTTGGTTTTCATAAATTCCCAGAGCTCACCTACCCGGAAGTCTAATAATGATGGTTAATGCGTGCGGTCCCTGACTGATTTGATATGCGCAGTATGATGACGCCCGTGCCAGGCGTAGAGCTGCAAAAGCCGATCCAGATTCATGATGCCATGTTCGGGGTGAACAAAGGTTCTTTCAAAGTCTTTGGGCGATAAAGAGCGGAGAAAAACGACCCAGCGGCTGTGGAGCCCTTCGATAAGTGACATCGAGCTTTCAAGGGAAGCGGAGGTAGCGTCGCTAACTTCAGCCCACAGCTTCTCCTGGTATGGTTTAATGGTGGGCTGATCCTCAGTGATCGTGAGCTTAAAGCGGATGTATGCGTTCAGGTGGCTATCTGCTATGTGGTGAACGACCTGTCTTGCTGTCCAGCCACCAGCCCGATATGGAGTCTCCAATTGTTTTTCCGTGAGATCCTTTGTCACCTTTCCCAGCTCGCGGGGCAACGCTGCAATCTGATCGATGAACTGTTTGCGCCGGTCGTTATCGATGTCTGGTCGGAATTCAAATTTTCCAATGGGGTAACGTTCGTCTTGCATGCTGACTCCGGAATTTTTAGACTCTTGAAATATACAACTAATCGAAGAGGGATTCAAGAGAGATTGGGGCATATCGTGGGGACTGCAAAAGGGTCCTGTTTGACCTATTGATCGGCATCGGCAAATGAGAACGGTTGAGCAGACGCTCCTGTTGTCATGGCTCAGTCAAGCGCGTTTCAAGAGGTAACACGAAGAAATACACAGGACGAAGAGAGAAAAGAAGGGCCACCCCCCAACTTCTGGCTTCATTCCGTTCGTCTTGAGGAGTATATGGGGGTGGGGCCGAGAAGATGGTGGGTGGTAACCTGAAGGTTTACTCGTAGCGCAAGGATTCGACCGGATCCACTGATGCCGCTCGTCGGGCGGGGAAGAATCCGGCCAGAAGTCCGACAGTCGCAAGTATGACACTGGTCAGAACCATGGTCGTCGGTGAAAGGATCGGCTTGCCGAGGAACTGCATCGCCCCGCTGTCTGATGGGATGAGATGAAATATTGAGATCACGCTCCAGGAAAACAGGATGCCGATGATTCCGCCAACGATGGCTATGAATAATGCTTCGAAAACGAATTGGCTGAGTATGTGGGATCTCCGCGCGCCTACGGCGAGCTTGATTCCGATCTCACGAGTCCGCTCCTTCACGATTGCGTACATCACGTTTGCCACGCCCACGCCGGCAATAAGCAAGGTAAGGAAGCCAACGGCGAACAGAAAGATACTTATACCGGTCGAAACCTTCGCATTGATCTTCTGCTCTTCGATGAAATCCCAGATGGACAAAGTCCTTTCGTCTGTAGGATCGAAGTGATACTTGCGGGCGAGGACCCTGTAAATGTCCTTCGTGAGCTCTTCCTGTTGGCTGGGATTGGAGGGCCTGACGACAATGGAATTCACGTGTTCGTAGCCATACATTGTTCTGAAGGTCGAATACGGTATGACTGCTCGCTCATCATCGGGACCGTTATTCATGCTGGTCTGGATTTTTTTCTGAAGGATCCCCACAAGTGTAAATGGGACGTTATCGACGAGGACGACGCGGCCGATCGGGTCGGCACCCTGGAAAATGTCATTGGCAATCTTTGAGCCCAGGATGAGGACCCGGCGTTGGAGTGCAATATCTTGGTCGTCCAGAAATCGCCCGCCCGCCATTGGGTACATGCGGCGCATTTCCTCGAACGTGGGGTTGACTCCTTCACACTCAGCGTTTGTGGAGAATTTTCCCAGTGTCAGCCGTACAGTTTCCCGATATTGCGGGCTGATCATGCTTATCTCCGGAATTGCCTCGCGCAGCATGTCCACATCCTCTTCAACCATACGGATTTTCCTCCCTTTCGGCATCCCTTCATACTGCATCCCCGTCTCTCCCCCGTAGAGAATCATAATCTGGTTGCCCGCGTTCATGAGTCCGTTATTGAGTTGTGTGCCCAGTCCTTCACCAAACGAGAGGAGTAGCACAACTGCAATCGTTCCCCACATGATGGCCATAATGGTGAGGATGGTCCGGGTCCGGTTGAGTTTTATGTCTTGATAAAACTCTTTAAAGAGCTCGAGCCACATATCTCATGTCCGTAAACAATCCACGACGTTCAGGTTGGCAGCATGGCGCGCAGGCATAATTCCCGCAGCGATGCCGATGATTGCCAGCACGCAAACGGTTGCTATCCCGACCTCCGGGGAGATTTCAGGGGTCCCCACGAATTCCTTGATTGGAATGTATTGTAACGCCTTCGTAATCCCCACTGCGATTGCGAAACCGACCGATGAGCCGAGCAGGATGATAAAAAATGTTTCAAGGAAGAATTGACTCATAATGCTTGTTCTCTTTGCCCCGACCGCCCGTTTAATCCCGATCTCTTTTATCCGTTCCTGGACAACAATGTACATGATATTCGCAACGCCAAGACCGCCGACGGCAAGCGTGAAACTACCGATGACCCCCATGAAAATATTAAAGGCGAGGAAAAAGTAGAAGAGAAATTTATCAAACTCCGTTGTATCCCAGAGCCAGACTGCGTCTCTGTCGGTAGGATCGAATTTGTATCTGCGTGCAAGTGCGGCACGGACCTGATCGTCTATTTCCTCCGATCTCCGTGCATCGACCGGTGTGAATATGATATTGTTCACATGGATGACGCCAAAAACCGATGAAAAAGTCGAGGCGGGGATAAATACCCTGTCTCTATCCCGCCTGTTGTAGGAAGAATTCTGGATTTTCTTTTCCATGACACCCACAACGGTGAAGGGAGTCTCTCCCACATAAATGATCTTCCCAATGGGTTCGGTTTCGCCGAAGAGAAGATCTTTGACGTTGTCACCGATGACAGCAACGCGGCGGCGGTCCAGAATATCAGGTTGATCGATAAATCGTCCGCCTGCAGATGGATTGATGTTTCTTATCTCTCCATAGACAGGGTAAACTCCTGCGACAGCTGAGTTGATAATATTCTCCCCGACGCGTACCTGAGTCTCATGCGAGCTGTACTCCGGACTAATCTTGTTAATTCCGCGCACCTGCTCGGCAAGATACCATGCATCATCTTCCATAAGCGTAATCGGACGGCCGATGCCGAAACCCTCGTATGGCTTTGTTGTTGAACCCGGGAACATGATCACGATCTTTTCACCGATCCCATGCATGCTGATGCCTAACTGCCTTTTGAAACCCATGCCGAATGCAAGAAGCACCACGATTGCCACCGTTCCCCAGACAATCCCGAAGATCGTGAGGAAGGTACGGAGCTTCTGAGCGCGGAGATCCTTCAGAAACTCTGAAATGATTGTGCCTAGTTGGAACATTACAGGAAGTTAGGTTCCCGATCGGACATCAGGAGTTATTCGATTTTCTTGACCGGTTTCTCGACAACCTCGTCCCCCTCCTTAAGCCCGCTGACCACTTCAATGTTGATTGCGTCGCTTAATCCGGTTTTGATCACGCGTTCTTCACTCTTTTCGGGACCAAGGTTGACCTTGACAAACGCGGAGTCATTGCGGAATGTCACCGTGCGTTCCGGTATGGTCAGCACGTTGTCTTTCCGTTGGATGATTATATTTGCGTTGGCCGAATATCCTGCACGCAAT
>JAWOMQ010000223.1:0-25269 GCA_033852415.1 Bacteroidota bacterium | reverse complement strand
TATACAAGGAATTTACGGAGATATGTGGGGAGAATTATATTTTTTTCTCGGCGGCATCGTGGTTTTTGTTGCCGGCAGGATTGCCGAGAAACGATTCGAGAAATTGGGACCTCCAAAGAATGAGGTCAAATAATTTTCAATTACCATGTGAGGACGACTATGTTTGAAGAGGATCGAGCTATTGAAACCCCGACTCCATTGCGCGTTATCCATGACCGCAAGCCGTCGGCAAATATCATCGCGGGGAGGAACCCAGTCATGGAAGCACTCAAGGCCGGAACGATCATAGAGAAGATCGTCATCCTTGCCGGGGTCAAGGGGAACGTCATCGAAAAGATCAGGACGGCAGCAAAGCGCAACCGGGTGCCGTGTGTGGAAGTTGGAAAGCAAAAGTTCCGTGATCTCGTCAGCGATACGACAACGCAGGGAGTCGTAGCGATTGTGGGTACAAAAGCATATGTCGAGATCGATGAGATTCTGAAGATTGCAGAATCGAAGGGAGAACCGCTAAACCTCCTGATCCTGGACGAGATAGAAGATCCTCAGAATCTCGGCGCACTCATCAGAACTGCGGAGTGTGTCGGAACACACGGAGCGGTCATCCCGAAACATCATGCCGCGTCAGTAAACCAGACTGTCGCAAAAACTTCTGCGGGAGCTAGCGAGCACCTGCCCGTTGCCAAAGTCACAAATATCGCAACAACCCTGGATGAACTGAAGAGTAAGGGAGTCTGGATTATCGGAACAGACGCCGGTGCCGACAAGGTTTACACAGAAATTGATTACACTTCGCCCATCGCGGTCGTTGTCGGGAATGAAGGGAAGGGAATACGCGAGTTAGTAAAAGAAAAATGCGATTTCCTCGTGAAGATTCCGGTATTCGGAAAGGTAGAATCGCTCAACGCCTCGGTTGCGGGTGCTCTGGTACTGTACGAAACTGCCCGACAAAGAAAAAAGTTCGCGACAACGTCGACCTGATTATTTGCCCGGGGAATCCCCCTCACGCGACCAAACTGAACCAGTCTGACATCCCCGATTCTCAGTGATTGTCTTCCGGCGAGATCGGCTGGGCATCATCCCGTTCAAGCCCGTATTTTTTTATTTTCGTATAGAGGTGACTGCGCTCCATTTCAAGGACTTCCGCCGTCTTTGACACGTTCCAATTGTGGAGTTTTAACTGGTAGGCGATAAAAGCACTCTCCGCCCGATCCTTAAATTCCTGGAATGAACCGCTGGACGCTATCAGGTCGTCAATAACCGTCCCCCGCCTGAACGAAAGCACTTCGATATCGGCTGCATCGATCACCTTCCGGGGGGACATAATGACGAGGCGTTCCACCGCATTTCTGAGTTCGCGCACGTTCCCGCTCCATTCCATCTCCATCAGGAGGTGCATCACCTTCGGGGTAATCTCTTTCCGCGGTAATCCGTTGCGCACGGAGACGTCCTCGACGAACCACTCAACAAGCAGAGGGATATCCTCCCGGCGCTCGCGAAGTGGCGGAATGTGAAGGGGAATCACATTCAGCCGGTGAAAGAGATCCTCCCGAAACAATCCTTTCTTGATTTCATCACTCAGGATTTTGTTTGTGGCGGCGATGACCCGCACATTCACGCTGATGAGTTTATCTCCCCCCACCCGTTCTATTCTTTCTTCTTCAAGAGCACGAAGGACTTTTGCCTGCGCCTGCAGACTCATATCGCCGACTTCATCCAGAAAGATTGTACCGCCATCGGCTTGTTCGAATTTTCCGATCCGCTGGGCAGTCGCACCCGTGAAGGATCCTTTTTCATGGCCAAACAATTCCGACTCTATCAGTTCGGCAGGAATAGCCGCGCAATTCACCTCGATGAACGGTTTTGCCACGCGTTTGCTCGCCTTGTGAAGTGCTCTTGCGACAAGCTCCTTGCCGGTGCCGCTCTCCCCTGTTATTAACACGCGCGCATCCGTAGGTCCGACTCGCTGGATGATCTCTGAAATTTCCTTCATTTTGGGGCTTGTCCCCAGCATCCTGTCCTTTTCGCGGAATCTCGTCAATTCACCAGCCAGTCGACGGTGTTCGATCGCGTTGCGAACAGTGATCAGGAGTTTGTCGCGATCAAGCGGTTTGGGGAGATAATCGTACGCTCCGAGCTTTGTCGCTTCCACAGCGGTATCAAACGTTCCATGTCCTGATATCATAATAACGGGAATCTCGGAGGCGTGCGATTTCATTTCCCGGAGTATTTCAATCCCATCCTTTCCGCCGGGCATTTTGATATCCAGAAGGACGGCATCAGGCATCTGCTCCCGCAGAACCGACAAGCCCTTCATGCCATTTTCAGCAAACAGGACATCATATTTTTCGTACTCAAGAATCATTTTAATGGAGTCCCGGATACTCTTTTCGTCGTCGACCACAAGCACAGTACTCATTACCACACTCCTATGCAATGGTATTCTTCAGAGGAAACCTTATCATGCGCCAGGCTTTCCCGCAGGAACATCGTCGGAAGCGAGTGGTTGTCTTCAAGGAGCGCGCTTCCGAACCGCTGCCCTTCGCGGTTCATTCGTCGATCACGATCGTCATTCACCCCGCCGACAATCAAATCTTCTTCCTCGTTTTCGATGAACTCACCAAACCGGTCAGCGGAGGCGCGTGATTCAAAAATGTATGTGAGAAACGCTGAACCGAAAAAATGCTGGAGCTTATCACGGTCGGCAGAACTGTCTGCTGGCGAATCGATAAAGAGCCGGGAGGGGAGATTCACGAGGCGGCGCACAAATTCTTCCTCTGACTCATTACTCAGTGCGAAGAAAATATTAAACAGAGGTATGCGCAGCTCCACAACCCGGTGATCGAACGAGGATAATGTCGCCAGAAGCAGAGCCATTGCGGTATTGTTGTTCGTAAGTCTCATTGCCCGGACGAATATGATATCCATAGCGCGGCGGTCGCCTACCGTACGCCTCAGCGCCCGGAATCGTTTGCTCCGTATGAACGATTTCAATTCCATATCATGCTGGATGAACACCGGTGGAAAATAGGTGAACAGGCAGGAGTACAAGGGCGCGTCATCAAATTTGAAATACTCCGAGAGAGAATCGTCTGCAGGATTTGACGGCTGAGAGACTGCCGGCACGACCAGGCCGATCAGGACGAGTATCGTTCCGCAAGCGCGCATTCATTACACTTGAATTACACCGGTCTTGAACGGGCGGATCTCCGGCTGATTCGAGCATATTTCGAGTGCCCGGGCAACCACACGCCTGGTATCCGCGGGATCGATGATACCATCCACCCACAATCGCGCTGCCGCAAACAACGGATCGAGCTCATTCGTATATCGGTCGGAAATCTCATTCAGCAACTTCTCCTGCTCTTCTTTTGAGATCTGAGTTCCTTTTGAGGTCATTTGCTGGAGCCGGATGCTCAACAACGTTTCACTTGCCTGCCTGGCGCCCATCACAGCGATTTGCGCTGTTGGCCATGCGAAAATGAATCGCGGATCGTACGCCTTGCCGCACATGGCGTAGTTCCCGGCACCGTAGCTGTTTCCAACAATAACCGTGATTTTGGGAACCGTGCTGTTCGCGACGGCATTGACCATTTTTGCGCCGTCTTTGATAATGCCGCCCTGTTCTGCACGTGTTCCGACCATAAATCCAGTAACATCCTGCAGGAAGAAAAGTGGAATTTTTTTCTGGTTGCAGTTCAAAATGAAGCGCGCCCCTTTATCGGCGCTTTCGCTGTAGATCACGCCCCCGACCTGCATCTCCCCCCGTGTTGTTCGAGTCACAAGGCGCTGATTTGCCACAATTCCCACGGCCCATCCGTCGATCCGCGCGTAGGCCGTAATAAGTGTCTTCCCGTACCCGGCCTTATATTCATCGATTTCTCCTTCGTCGACAATTCTCGCAAGAACCTGCCGCATGTCATACGGTTTCGTACGATCTTCGGGAATGAGTCCATAAATCTCACTCTGATCATGTATGGGCGGCTTCGGCATAACGCGGTCAAACAATGCCTTTGGCCGGGCTCCTAATTTGCCGATGAGATTACGAATCGTCAGGAGGCAGGTCTCATCATCAGGCATTTTATAATCCGTAACTCCACTCAATTCGCTATGCATTGCAGCACCGCCAAGCTTTTCGAGATCTGCGTCTTCGCCGATCGCTGCCTTGACAAGATAAGGGCCTGCAAGGAACACACTACCGGTCTTTTCAACGATCAATGCTTCGTCGCTCATAATCGGCAAGTACGCACCTCCGGCGACGCAGGGCCCCATGATTGCGGCAATCTGGGGGATTCCTGCGGCCGACATAATCGCGTTGTTCCGGAAGATCCGTCCGAAATGTTCTTTATCCGGAAAGATTTCACTCTGCAGCGGGAGGAACACCCCGGCTGAGTCGACCAGATAAACAATTGGAAGGTTATTTTCGATGGAGATTTCCTGGGCGCGGAGATTCTTTTTGCAGGTGATGGGAAACCACGCCCCCGCTTTCACCGTTGCATCGTTTGCAACGATGACGACGTCCCTCTGTTGTATTGTTCCGATCCCGAACACCGTACCGGAAGACGGCGCTCCGCCAAATTCCTCATACATCCCATGCGCAGCGTATAGGCCGATCTCAAAAAATTCGCCCCCGGGGTCGATCAATTTCTGTATGCGCTCCCTCGCGGTCAACTTCCCCCGCTTATGATGTTTCTCAATCGCTTCCGCGCCTCCGCCAAGACGGACAATCTCGGCCCTGGCGTTCAACTTCCTCAAAAGATTTTTGAGATTATCTTCGTTCTTCCGGTAGGCGAGATCATTCGTTACCTTTTTCCCGACCTGAGACATAAGAGATGGGGGATATTACTGGAAAAGTGACCTGGCGATGACCATTTTTTGCACCTCCGACGTCCCCTCACCGATAGTCACGAGTTTCACATCACGGTAAAGTTTTTCGACCGGGAAATCCTTGATAAATCCGTAACCACCATGAATCTGAACGGCTTCATTTGCCGCGAAGACAGCAACCTCGCTGGCGAAGTATTTTGCCATTGCTGCCTCCCGGGTGACATCTTTTCCCAGATTCTTCAGCTGCGCCGCACGATAGGTGAGCAATCTGGCTGCCTCGATCTGGGTTTGCATATCGGCAAGCTTGAACTGAATCCCCTGAAATTCGCTGATTGGTTTCCCAAACTGTTTGCGCTCTTTTGAATACTTGATACTCGCGTCGAGCGCTCCCTGCGCAATGCCAAGCGCCAGGGCAGCGATGCTAATCCGACCACCGTCAAGGACTGTCAGCGCCTGCGCCAACCCCATTCCTTCTTCACCCAAGAGATTTTCCCCCGGCACTTTACAATGATCGAATGCAAGAGCTGACGTGTCACAACAGCGCATCCCCAGCTTATTTTCTTTCTTACTCACAATGAAGCCGGGTGTCCCCTTTTCCACAATGAAAGCAGAAATTCCTTTCTTCCCTTTGGACCTGTCGATATTCGCCATCACCACCGCAACTTCTCCTACGGTACCATGCGTGATGAAATTCTTACTCCCGTTCAGGATGTAACAATCATCCTGCTTCGTCGCGGTGGTAAGCATTGCACCAGCATCACTGCCGGAGGTGGGTTCGGTCAGCGCCCAGGCGCCTATGATCTCACCGCGGGCAAGCCGGGTCAGATACTTCTTCTTCTGATCTTCGTTTCCATAGAGGTAGATGTGATTGGAACAGAGACTATTGTGGGCGGCTATACTCAGACCAATGGAGGGATCTACCTTCGATATCTCCTCAATAATCGTTGCATACTCGAGATACGATAAACCCGCGCCTCCGTACTCCTCGGGAAAAACCACTCCAAGAAAACCCATTTCACCCAGTTTCGCAATTATCTCACTCGGAAACTCCTGCGATTCATCGAACTTCATGACAACCGGCCGGATCTCCTTCTCCGCGAAATTCCTGGCGACGGATTGCACCATCTTCATATTTTCCGATATTTCAAAATCAGGATTTGCCATAGGTATTTATCACGTTCGCATCGTTGTATAATGTATAAGGATTTTATTGGATTTGCAACGGTTCAGGAGGGAACACCTTCAAGCAGCAGATCTACCACATCATACGGAGTCATCCGCTTCATGATGACCTCGGGGATATAACGATCAAGCCGTTTCTCCCGGTCTCCGTTCCAGAATTCAACTCGCAAGCGTTCCTCGACAAGATCACGGATGCGCTCAATACTCCGATCGATTCTCTTTTTTGACAGGAGATCGTTCTCGTCCAGATACTGCCGGTGTGTGCGTATCATATCCTCAATTTCATCGATCCCTTTCTCTTCGCTGGCGATAGAGCGGAGGACCCCGGGGGGCCACGTATCTGCATCGAGGCTAAAACCGAGGACAGTTTTGAGCGAGGTGGCTGCCTGTTCGGCGCCGGGACGATCTGCCTTATTAATCACAAAGATATCGGCTATCTCCATCAGTCCGGCCTTCATGGCCTGTATTGAATCGCCCGACTCCGGAACAAGAACAACAACAGTCGAATCCGCGGCGCGGACGATATCGAGCTCTGACTGACCGACGCCAACGGTTTCAAAGAGAATTATTTCGCAACCCGCTGCATCCAAAATATCCGCCGCTTCACCAGCTTTTTTGCTCAATCCCCCAAGACTCCCACGTGACGCCATGCTCCTGATGAAGACCCCCTGGTCCAGTTCGACATCCGTCATCCGCACACGATCCCCCAGCAGCGCCCCGCCAGTAAACGGACTCGTCGGATCGACAGCGATAATGCCAACCCGCTCTCCTTTCAATCTGTACCGTCTTGCCAGCTTGTTCGTAATTGTACTTTTCCCAGCGCCCGGTGGACCGGTAATCCCAATCCGGTACGCTCTTCCCGTATGGGGATATACCTCCCGCAGGAGGTTGACAGCATCGGGGTGATCATTTTCCACAACTGAAATCGCGCGGGCCATCGCCACACGATCTCCCCCGAGTATCTTCTGGATGAAATGTTGAGGGAGGGTCATAGACTATCGGGTCTTTTCCCGTCGAAAGAATTCTACGGTCTTTTGCAGACCCTCATCAAGCCGGACCAGCGGCTCCCAGTTGCACGACCCCCGCATGTGTTCGTAACTAAGGACACTACGAAGTTGCTCTCCCTTTTTGGCCGGGCCATGGACTGGCTTCAGAGCGGAACCGATAAGCTTCCGGAGAGAATCAAACAGTGTATTGACCGTGGTCTCCTTCCCGGTGCCCACGTTAAAGAAATCCGGTGAGGGATGGTGGACAGCAAGCATATTTGCTCTTACGACATCGCTGACGTAGACATAATCACGCGTCTGATTCCCATCACCATTGATAACCGGCTGCTCTCCATGTAGAAGTTTTCGTGTAAAGATTGCAATTACGCCGGCTTCGCCCTCCGAATTCTGGCGTGGCCCGTATACATTGGCATATCGGAGCGCAACAAAGGTTAACCCGTACACCCGGTAATAAAAATATAGATACTTCTCGACTGCAAGCTTCGATATTCCATACGGAGAAAGCGGTCGAAGCGGATGGGATTCATCAGCAGGGAAGTAATCCTGTTCCCCATAGATTGCTCCTCCAGTGGAAGCAAATACGACCTTGCGGACGCGGTTTCTTCTTGCCGCTTCCAGAAGATTAATCGACCCAAGGATGTTCACGGACGCATCGAAGACCGGATCTTCCACCGATCGCCTGACATCCATCTGTGCAGCATGGTGAATAACGATGTCGATCGCTTCCCTCGCAAATATCACAGCCAGGTCAGCGCTCCGAAGATCCAGTTTATGAAAGATCGCCTGCGGGTTAACATTCTCCACTTTTCCAGTTGAGAGATCATCGATGACAATGACCCGGTGTCCTTCGGACAAACACTTGTCAACGACGTGTGATCCAATAAAACCCGCACCTCCTGTTACAAGGATGTTCATGAATGCTCCGTGTCTCGGGACTTTTGCAGAAATCGGACAGCTCTTTTCCCGATATCACTCCGATAGTACGCGCCGTCAAATGTTATTTTTTCAACCGCATGGTATGCCCGGCCAATCGTTTCTTCAAGATTATTTTGGGAACCCAAAGCGGTCACCCCAAGAACACGCCCCCCCGCGGTCACAAGGGTTCCGGTCCGGTGGTCAATCTGTGTCCCGGCGTGAAAGATCACAACATCCCGTTCCGCTGACGCTGTGTCGAGACCGAGAATGGGTTTCCCGATGTCATAATGATCCGGATATCCGCCGGATGCAATCACAATACATACAGCTGTCTGGGGCCTCCAAGTGACATTCCGCGTGAGGGCGCCATCGATGCAATTCATCACAAGCTCAACAAAATCATCTTCAAGAAGGGGGAGAATCACCTGTGTTTCGGGATCTCCAAACCTACAATTGAACTCGACGACTTTCGGACCTGTCTGTGTGAGCATCAATCCAACATAGAGACATCCCTTATAATTTCTTCCCTCAAGCGCAAGCCCTTTCAAAACGGGTCGCACAATGTCCGATTTTACGGATTCCACAATCTCCTCGTTCACGACCGGTGTGGGAGCATACGCGCCCATACCACCGGTGTTCTTCCCTTTATCGTTATCAAAAATCCTTTTATGATCCTGGGCTGGGGGTAGGAGAACAAAATTATTTCCATCGGTGAGGACGAGAATAGATGCTTCCTCTCCTTCGAGATACTCTTCGATGACGATATTCATTCCGGCCTGACCGAAAATTTTTCCATTCATCATCTTATCGAGCGTTCCGAGTGCTTGTTCCTTGGTCTCGCAGATTGACACCCCTTTTCCGGCAGCTAAACCGTCCGCCTTTATGACGATGGGGGCTGGAATTTCGTTAATATAGCGCTCAGCGTCGAATCGTTCCCCGAAGGTAAAGGAGTGAAATTCCGCAGTCGGAATTTGGTATTTTTTCATGAATTGCTTCGCGAATATTTTGCTCCCTTCAAGGAGCGCCGCGTCGCGCCGCGGCCCAAATATTCTGCAGCCACGTTCTTCGAAGAGGTCGACAATCCCATCGATGAGCGGTTGTTCAGGTCCCACAATTGTCAGGTCGATTTTTTCATCGAGAACAAATTTGTGGAGTCCCTCGAGGTCATTCGCCTTGATATCGACCAGCGTGGCAATCGTTCCGATGCCGGGATTGCCGGGGGCACAGAACAATTCCCTCACGTGGGGGCTCTGACGTACTTTCCACGCGAGGGCATGCTCCCTTCCGCCTGAGCCGATTATAAGAACTTTCATTCTACCAAGAACCCCAGGATTCTGGATAATTCCCTCGTCAACTCAATCCGATCATACTTCAGGATGATTTCCTCTTTTGGAGAAGGGAGTGTGCGTGATTTATACTTTTCATAAAGCGTGCGGATTGCTGCGGCCAGACCATCGACTTCGGTCGGTTCAACGATGACACCCGCCTCTGCTTCTTCAATTGTCTGGCGAATAAAGCCGTCCGGGACACACGCGAGAATCGGCTTTCGGGTGCCAAAATATTCGTAGAGTTTACCCGGTGACTGCCTGTCGTTATTTACCATCAGCCAGAGAATGTCCGAGCTGACGAGCGTTGAGACACATTGTCCATGATCTAAATACCCTGTGAGGGTGAAATTTTCACCCAAACCCATCGTCTGGATCATCTGCCGATATTCATCCTGCAGAGTCCCGATGAAACACACTTCAATGTTGTCCTTCAGGGATGGTTGATCAGTAAAGACTTTTTTCAACGCCCGGAAAAGATAAACAGGCGTACGGTCGCCATAGAAAACCCCCGCATGGGCGATCTTCATCTTGTCCGACCGCTGCCTGACAGGGACCGGGAGTTTAAAGTCCTGAGGATCGAATCCGTGAGGAAGGATGGTAACATCGTGATAATTAAGAAACTTAAACCGCTTGAGGATCAACTCTTTCGTCCGGCGATTCGTCGTCAGGACTCTTGCTGCCGAGTGGATTACTTTTTTTTCGAGCCGATAATTCTGCCATCGATGCAGCGGTGTTGGATAGTATTTATACGGATAATCATGCCAGGGATCACGATAGTCGATGACGAGTGGTTTGTGGAATTCAGCAGAGAGACGGGAGCCAATAAGAAAATCGGTAAACGGGGGCGCCGTTGCATAAATCACGTCGAAGTTCTTTTCCTGAAACAGCTTTCTCGCCGCCCTGAGCGCTTTACGTTTCCATCCAATTTTGTTATCCGGGATAAAAACGGCATCGCTGATGAATGTGAGGATCTTCCTCCATCGCTCCGACGGCATCTTCACGACCCCTTTCTTGCGGAACAATCGGTTTGGATCGAGGGACCCCACACGTTTTATACTGATTTCGTTTGAACGGATCTCATCAAGGAGAGAGTAATCCTGGGCGTAATAACCGGTTGGGGTGACAGTGAGAACAGTTGGTGACCAGCCGAACTGAGGGAGGTATTTCACAAACTTGAGTGTACGTTGAACGCCGCTCAGTCCCATTGGTGGAAAATAATAGGCGATAATCAGTACCTTCGGAGGCGAATCCATCCCTTGTGTGGTTATCGAATTAAAGAATGAGCAATTCTTTGGGCGAGCTGGTCAGGACCTCGCAATCTCCATTCCGGATAACGATATCATCCTCAATCCGGACCCCGCCGAACCCAGGGAGATAAATTCCCGGTTCGATCGTAATGACATTCCCTGCCGCCAGTACTGCCTTGCTCAAAAATGAAATCCGCGGTGCCTCGTGTATTTGAAGGCCAATCCCATGACCGAGTGAGTGACGGAAGAATTTTTCATAGCCGTTGCTTTTGATATGCTCCCGGGCAATCGTGTCAAGTTCTTTAGCCTTCATTTCACTCTTCGCCGATTCAATCGATTTGCATTGCGCGTCCAACACGATGGAATAAATCTTCTTCCCCTCGGCCGAAGGTTTGCCGAGAGCAACAGTCCTGGTCAGATCGCTGTGGTATCCATCATACACGCAGCCGAAATCGAGCGTGACCAGCTCTCCCCGCCGTAGTTTCTTGGAAGAGGCCTGACCGTGGGGCAGGGCGCCCCGGTCACCGCTGGCAACGATCGTCTCAAACGCGTCTCCGTCTGCACCATGCATCCGTTGCCTGTAGGAGAGCTCGGCGGCAACCTCGAGTTCCCGTAATCCCGGTTTCAACACCGGCAATATCTCACCAAAGACCCGATCTGTTATCTCGACGGCTTTCCGGAGTTTGGTGATTTCCTCCTCATCCTTCACCGCCGCAATCTTCTCGATTGTTTCCACCTTTGGGAGGAACTTTACACGAGGGAACGTTTTTTTAAGGTGTTTAAACTGACTCAGAACGAACGTGTTGCCGTCCAACCCGACCCGGCAGCCCGGAGGCAAAAGACGCTGGAGACGCATCTCTTCAAAAAGGTTATCCTGTGCGATGAAGATCTTCCACCCCTTGACTTCCCTCCTGGACTGCTCGACATAACGGCCGTCGGTTATGAGGGATTGCGAGCGCTCCGTGATAAGGCCGATGCCATTCGAGCCGGAAAAACCAGTGAGATAACGCACATGCGGCTGAAAGCTCACGAGAAACGCGTCGATATCGAGTGAAGCAAAACCTGACCGCAGTTGCTGGAGCCGCGCGCTGATTAGACCGGGATCATACATGATAATTGGGTGCTTCCTTCGTAATGATTACATCGTGAGGGTGACTCTCACGCAGTCCTGCTTCGGACATTTTGATAAACTGTGTGTCGCGCTGAAACTCACGGATCGTCCGGCAACCGCAATAACCCATGGCTGAACGTAATCCGCCGATCATTTGAAAAACGGTATCGGCAAGGGGACCTTTATAAGGAACTCTCCCTTCAATCCCTTCCGGCACCAATTTTGGGAGGTCATCTTCTACATCCTGGAAGTACCGATCGCTGCTTCCGCGCTTCATGGATTCGACTGATCCCATCCCGCGGTATATCTTATAACTCCGGCCTTCCATCAAGACCTTTTCGCCAGGACTTTCATCAACGCCTGCGAACAGACTGCCGATCATCACCGAGTCGGCTCCAGCGGCGATTGCCTTGGCGATATCGCCCGTTTGCCTGATACCGCCATCAGCGATAACGGGAATTTTGGACCGGGAGGCGACGCGCGCACATTCATAGACTGCGGTCAATTGCGGCACACCAACGCCCGCGATAATCCGCGTTGTACATATCGAGCCAGGACCGATGCCGACTTTGACGGCATCAATTCCGGTCTTGATGAGATCGCGAGCCGCTAGTGCTGTCCCAACATTACCAGCGATGATATCCCCTGTGGTAAATTCCTTTCTGATTCTTCTCACCATCTCGATTACGCCGCGTGAATGGCCATGCGCGGTATCCACAACGATAACGTCGACCCCGGCTTTCGCCAGCGCATCCACGCGATCGATGCTATCGGCGGTGACTCCGACCGCCGCTCCCACACGGAATCTCCCGTGGCCGTCCTTGCATGCGTTCGGATGATGTTTCCGTTTCTGAATGTCTTTGACGGTGATCAGTCCGACCAAATGTCCTTTCTTATCCACAACCGGCAATTTTTCGATCCGGTGATTCTGCAAAATCCGTTCTGCCCTTTCGAGTGTGGTCCCAACCGGAGCAGTAATCAGCTTGTCAGCAGTCATGATCCGTTCAATCCTGAGCGAACGGTTGGATTGGAACCGTAAATCCCTGTTTGTGACAATGCCAATCAGCTTTCCCTCTTCGTTGATCACCGGAATGCCTGAAATCTGGTACTTGCTCATGATGTCCTGTGCATCGCCAACCGTTTGATGCGGATAGATCGTGATGGGTTTAAGAATAATTCCGCTTTCAGAGCGCTTGACCTGGTCCACCTGACCTGCCTGTTGAGCAATACTCATATTCTTGTGTATAATTCCGATTCCGCCTTCACGTGCTAACGCGATCGCGAACCCTGCTTCGGTCACAGTGTCCATCGCAGCCGAAACCAATGGAATATTCATGAGGATGTGGCGGGATAGACGGGTGGTTATCTCCACATCTCTCGGCAAGACATGTGATTTCCGAGGAAGCAGAAGGACATCATCAAAAGTTATACCCTCACCTGTGAACTTTTTGATCGCCATGATTATCCCGGTCTTTTTAGCATTTCAATTTTGCATCATCGAGGGTCTCAGAGTGCTTTACTTCAAACATATGCGGGTATCCCGGTAATATCTTCTCCGAGAATCAGTGTGTGCATTTCGTGGGTTCCTTCGTACGTCTTCACCGATTCAAGATTGGCTGAATGTCTCATGACCGGGTATTCGTCGAGAATCCCGTTCGCACCAAGAATTTCGCGGGCAACCCGGGCGATCTCGAGGGCCTGGGCCACGTTGTTCCGCTTCGCGAGCGACACCTGCTGGAACCTGAGAATCCCCTTGTCTTTTAACCGGCCGAGCTGAAGCGAGAGTAGCTGCGCCTTTGTGATTTCGGTGAGCATATATACCAATTTTTCCTGAGTTATTTGAAAAGATGCAATCGGTTTACCGAACTGGATTCTTGATTTGGCGTAATTCAGCGCAGCATCGTAGCACGCCATTGCCGCACCGATTGCTCCCCAGGCAATTCCGTAACGCGCCTGGTTGAGACACATCAGCGGTGATTTCAATCCATCTGTTTTTGGCAAAATATTATCTCTTGGAATTCTGCAATCCTCGAAAATGAGTTCAGAGGTCACAGATGCCCGAAGCGAATGTTTCCCGGTCATCTCAGGTGCCGAAAACCCCTTTGTCCCTTTCTCCACAAGAAACCCATGAATGACACCGTTCAGCTTTGCCCAGACCACAGCGACATCGGCAATGGTCCCATTCGTAATCCACATCTTCGCGCCATTCAGGAGGTAATCGTCCTCTCTCTCCTCGGCCCGGGTAATCATGCCAGCGGGATTTGACCCGTAGTCAGGTTCCGTAAGTCCGAAACAGCCGATTTTTGAGCCGTCGGCAAGTTTAGGCAGCCATCGATTTTTCTGCTCATCCGAACCGAACGTATAAATCGGGTACATCACAAGCGCGCTTTGGACAGAGGCAAAGCTTCTGATTCCGCTGTCCCCGCGTTCCAGTTCCTGCATAACAAGACCATACGAAACGTTATTCATTTCGGCGCAGCCATATTTCGCAGGGAGGGTGGAACCGAACATTCCCAGGTCGGCCATTTTTCGGACGAGGTGCATCGGGAACGAGCCGGAGCGATTGTGCTTTTCAATGATAGGAAGGACGTTTTCCTCGACGAACTCCCGAACAGTTGCGCGAACGAGAATTTCTTCTTCGCTCAAAAGGCCGTCCATTTGAAAGTAGTCTACACCTTGAAATCTCACCATGGGAGGGTCTTTCGACTAATTACAACAAACGCCCCGTCCAGAGAATGAACATAGGGCGCAACTGATTAAGAGTGAGTCAATATTACAAAAATCTTGGAGGAAAGTCAAACAAAACAAAGGAACTGGGAATATCTCATCAGGAAGAACGTTAAGTGTCGGAGAGATTGTACTCCTTTATTTTCAGGTATAGACCCTTTTCGCTGATATTAAGTGCCTCGGCGGTCTTTTTGCGGTTTCCATTGAACAGCTTCAGAACTTTCATAATGTGCTGCTTTTCCACCTCATCGATTGTCAGGGAGGCGGCAAGCGGCTCGGTCTGGCGCTCATTGAGGTGCAAGTCATCCACATCAATCACATCTCCGGAAGAAAGAAGGACAGCGCCTTCGATAATATGTTCCAGTTCACGCACATTGCCCGGCCATTCATACATCATCAACGCCTGAAGTGCGTGCTCGGAAAGTCGTTTTGGTTCCTTGGATTTTGACTTCTTACTGAGGAAATGGTCTACCAGGAGGGGGATATCTTCCCGGTGATCCCGAAGCGGAGGAACGCGGACCGTGATGACATTGAGGCGATACAGGAGGTCTTCCCTGAACCGTCCGGCTCTTGCTTCTTCCTGGAGGTTCTTGTTCGTTGCCGAGAGAACTCGCACATCTGCTTTGAGTTCGTTCGTGCCGCCCACCCGGCGGAAGTCACCCGTTTCCAGGAATCGAAGCAGTTTCGGCTGGATGACAGGGCTGATGTCCCCAACCTCATCCAGGAAAAGGGTGCCGCCATTCGCGACCTCGACCAAACCGGGTTTCGCGGCGTACGCATTCGTGAAAGCCCCCTTTTCGTGTCCGAACAGTTCGCTCTCAAGGAGTGTATCCGGAATTGAGGAGCAGTTTACAGGAACGAACGGGCGGTCTCTTCTGGCACTGTTTATATGAATAAGGTTCGCGACAAGTTCTTTTCCCGTTCCACTGGGACCGTGAATGAGGATCATCGAATCGCTGTCGGCGATCTTCATGATGGTCTCCTGGAGCTGGAGAATTGCTTTGCTCTGCCCGATGATTTCCGCCTGCGGAACGACACGCTTCAGGAGTGTGTTATCGATATCAAGTTTCTTGCGCTCGATGGCCCGGCGGATGGTTTGTTCGATTTGATCGAAGTCGTAGGGCTTACTAAGGACTTCGTAGGCGCCGAGTTTTGTGGTCTCGACCGCCATTTTGAGATCGGCAAACTGGGAAAGAATAATAACCTGGCTTGAGGGAGAGTGTTCCTGGATGAATTCGAGAACCTCGCGTCCTCCGACGCGGGGCATCTTCATATCCAGGAGAACGACGTCGTAGAGATTCTTCTGTATCAGATTGATGGCTTCGGCACCGTCGGCGGCAAGGTCAACCTCAAAGGCGTCAAGCTCCTGCAGTTCCTCCTGCAGCAAGGTCGTAAGACCAATTTCGTCATCGACAATGAGAATTCTATAGCGCCTCGACATAACACCCGGCCCGATGCCGTCGTGATCGGATTATTCGCTCAAGACGCGTTCGATAGTCGTGAGCAGATCGACGAGGTCGTACGGTTTACTCACGAAATCTTCAGCCCCAAGTTTTTTTGATTCGATTGCGTTTTTGAGATCGGCAAAACCCGTCAACATGATCACTTTGACGGATGGGTAATTCTTTTTGACAAACTTAAGCACTTCAAAACCATCCACGCGATTCATCCGGATATCAAGAAGAAGAAGGTCGAACTTCTTATTCTGAACCTCGCTGATTGCCTCGTCACCATCCGTTGCGGTGGAAACTTCATAGCCGGCACTGGTGAGCTCCGTGCCAAGAACTGTTCTGAGCGTATCTTCGTCATCCACAACAAGTATCCGACTGGGATCAGTCATACAACATATCCTTTTGATGGTTACCGATAGTTATCGAACGGAAGGCAAGTTAATTAAATGATATTAAAGATGCAACCCGTTTTCACAGACTTTGATCTGGAATTATGAAATTTTTGAGCTGTTTTACAAAAGGCGCGTGACGGGAGATACATCGGGTTCTGGATGGCCGGGCAGAGACATTCGACGCTCGGCATCCCCTGTAGAAACAGAACCCCAACCACTCCCTGTTGGGGTTCTTTTGCAATCCATCACCAATCCTCCCGATAGAAGTACAATGACCAAAGCGTAAAGTTGAAGCTTGTTTCAATTCATAGGTATCGGAATCCTACACTGTTGTGCAATCCCTCCGGCTGGAAGGGATACAGTCACTCTCAAGATATTTGACCTCCTGGGCAGAGAAGTCACTACCGTTTTCTCTGGTGAAATGGTCGGTGGAACTTACACAAAGACGTGGGAAGCTGGAGGAAAGGCAAGCGGAGTCTATTTCTATCGCCTTACTGGAATTGCAGATGGTGTGGGAGTAAGCCCGTTTGTGGAGACGAAGAAACTGATTTTACTCAATTAGGATCAAATGAGTTTAAGCGGCGTTCGGCATTGCAGGATTTTCCCACGACCGTCAAAACAACTGACCCTAAGATTGCAGAATCTTCCCTGCGTTCTCTACCCAACCTAATGAGAAAGTCTGTCTGCGCAATCCGGATGCTAAACCTTTTTCCTCAGATTTGTTAACCTGCGCTGGGCATCGGCTACTTCAGGGATGCTGGTGTCTGCGTTTTTGAGAATTCTCAGATAGGTCTCGTATTGGGCAATGGCCTTTTCAGTCGATCCCGACCGTTCATAGGCAAGGCCGAGGTAGTAATACAGTTGTGGTCCTATCTCATAGAGCCGGGAGACATCCAAAAAGTCTGTCGCAAGTTTTTCGAATTCGGAGACTGCTTCGCCGGGTTCATTGTTGTCAAGGTATATGCGCCCCAATAGAAAGCGCATCGGAGGATCACTGTAAATAATCTTGTTCTCGATACCGTGCAGAAATGCCGCCCTCGCGGCGGATACATTCCCCTTCATTTGCTCGATGCAGCCGCGCGCTATCCAATAAGAACCTATGGCGGAGGAATCACCGGTTTTCAGGATATCCGCCCGCAGCTGCTCCGCAATCTCTTCCGCTTTGGCGATTTGTCCCCCCAGAGCTAGGAAGTAGATATACTGTGGCCTTTGAAATATGGGGGCACCCAAGTTGCTCTTCTGAAGCATCCGCACGTCCTGACCCGCCGCATCGATCGCCGTGGAATAGTCTCCGCTGGCACATGCGATCCATTCACGTGCGTACTCCAATCGATACCGCACCTCCGGCGGCCATGAGCTGTCCACTCTCGTCTCAACGCTCTTCAAATACCTCTGGGCATCCTTGAGCTTCCCCTGGTATGCAAGAAGCTCAGCGGAAGCCAACAGCCCGGATGCGCGCTCGCCAGGCTGGGAACTCTTTGCAAGCACCCGGCCCATACTGTCTGCCCTTGCGTAATCTTCCGCGTAAATAAACATTCTCACAAGCTTCGCCCGTGTAGCTATAAAATCCGCCTTGATCGCAAGTGCCCGGCGGTAGGAGTTGATTGCTTCCGTCAATTTCCCATGTTTCGCGTAGAGATCGCCGCGCGTATCGTATGGGTTCGGTTCCTCCGGAGCCAGGGAGATGTATTTGTCAATAGCCCAGAGTGACTTTTCGAAATCTCCCTTACTGTCGTATGCATAAGCAAGAACATTGTACGCCAACTTGTAGTATGGATCGAGATCAACGACTTTTGATAACTCAGATATCGCCAGCTGATAGTCCTTCAGAGTGTACGCCAGTCCTCCGACGTACCAATGACCTAGTTTGTCATCCGGGTAGTGGCTTATATAGTCCTGGAAACGACGAATACCATTTCCAGGATTACCACCCCGGAGAAGGGTGGCAAATGCCTGGATAAACTCGCGCTCTTGAGTTGTGGCATGGTCGGAGTAATGGACCGCTTTCTCTATGAATGGCCTTTTAGCTGAAGGCACAGTTCCATAGCTCAACGCAAGCCCGTAGTATGCCATCGCAAATGTAGAATCAAGTGCAACGGCCTTCTGGAATTGATCAAACGCCTCGTCGTAGTAGAGCTTGTACATGTATTCCATCCCGCTCAAATAATACCGATAGGCATCGGGAGAGTGAGATGTGACGTCAGCGACCGGTTTTGAAGGTTCCCCTTCCGCCCGCTGTGCCAACGATAAACCTCTTGTGATGCCGGCTGTAAGCCGGTCGACAACGGAGAACATATCATCCGTGCCTGCACCGGCAATTTTCTCAGCTGCCAGGATTCTTCCGCCTTCTGCCTCCGAAACCTCGATTGTCAGAACAATACTGGGCTTCACCTGCAAGACCTCTCCTGTCGCGACGAGTCTTACTCCCGCCTTTTTCGCGACTTCGGACGCCATACTCTTGTCAATTGATTTCGCATCCTCCTTGCCGAGCTGTTTGACGATATCGTATAATCTCTGCTGGCTCACGACCTTCAGCGTCTTTGATTCGGAGAGCCCAGTGATCAGAAGTGAGGTGAGCATTCTCGCGGTCTTGTCCTGATCTGCCGGATCAGCAATGTTTTCGAAATACATCACCGCAATGGAATTCTGGTCGGAACCTGCGCCGCTGGGTTGTGTGCCGAACCGGAAATTGAATGGGTTGAAGACGACAATCATTACGACCGCAACGAGAACGGCGGCAATCAAACCACCCAGGATCACAAATCGCCGTTGCGAACTCGGAGAGGCTACAGGAACTGAGCGCGATGTTGCTTCAGCCGCCTTCACGTATCCAGACCGGGCATAGTCCAGTTTCTTTCGTTCCCGTCTGAGATCAGCAACAAATTCATCCGCATGCTGGTAGCGTTCATGTCTTTCCTTCTCCAACGCCTTAACCACAATGCGCTGAAGTTCATCGCTGACCTGTTCGTTATACCGAGCTAAGGGAGCCGGCTCTTCATTTGTGATGGAATAGAGTAATGCTGCAGTGTGTTCCCCTCGAAAAGGAGTCTTGCCGGCAAGCATTTCATACAGTACGACACCGAAGGAGAAAATGTCTGACCTTTCATCAACATCCTCACCACGTGCTTGTTCCGGCGACATATATGCCGCTGTTCCCAGAGTCGAGCCTGTCTTGGTCAGTTTCGAAGCCCCTTTGAGCTTCGCAAGGCCAAAGTCAGTAATCTTCGCCGCACCGTCATTATCGACTATTATGTTATCAGGCTTGATATCCCGATGGATAACCCCTTTCTTGTGTGCTACGTTGAGTCCATCCCCAATTTGAATTGCGACATCCAGCACTTGCCTGATCGTGAGGGTTTTGGATGCGATTAATTCCCGGAGCGTTTTACCTTCCACGTATTCCATCGCAATGAAAAGCTGTCCCTCGGCTGTCTCACCAATCTCATGGACCACGGCAATATTACCGTGTGTCAGAGACGCTGCGGCTTTGGCCTCATGGTAGAAGCGTTCCTTTTCGATTGGGTCACGGATAAGATAATTCGGGAGAAATTTCAACGCCACGGTGCGCTCGAGGGTGGTATCGTGAGCTTTATACACTATACCCATGCCACCTTCCCCAAGCTTTTCAAGGATCTTGTAGTGCGAAACGACTTGACCAATCATATATCGCACCGCCTCAAGTTGAATGGAATTTACTCACCCACAAGGAAACGTACCAGAAACTCACCTCGAGTCCCAGAGGGTATCATGCCGGAACACAGCAAGGTATGCAGATTCCCTTGAATTATCAAGGCAAAGGCCTCAATCTGATAATACGAACAGAGTGAATTGGACGGGTTTTTTCGTTTAAACGCAGCCCTCCTCGTCAAGGTGACGAGTGAGAAATGGAAGTTGCCAATCATTAGCAATTCCATTGGCAGGAAAATCAAAATGTATTGAAATATGTCGGGATGCCGAGATTTGAACTCGGGACCTCCTGCGCCCAAGGCAGGCGCGCTAACCGGACTGCGCTACATCCCGTGTGAGATCTTGCTCTTTTCGACACGTCCTCCGCCTCCGGATCTCCTCAATCTCCCAAAACTGTCGTGTGAAGAGTCATGTGCTCATTGCTCACTGAATATAACAAGATTGCCCCGCATCTCCAAAGTGGGCTTTGAGCTATGGGAAGACCTGGAAGACATTTAAAGACGATCCACAATTCTAAAATGTTTGACCACTTTCCCGCGTCTTCCAGGAGATCGGGATTCACTCGGCCGGTGCCCCAAGAACAGAGATTCCAGCTCCCAGATAAATTTGAAAATATTGAGGATAGATTTTTACCGAGCCCCCTCCGAGCTGGTCAGGAACAGAAAAACTCTTGAGATACTTCACTCCCCCATCGACAGACACGTGATCCGAAACGTTCAGGTCCGCTCCGAGTGTGAGATCACAGCCGAAGACGGCGTCAATGTCGTCATAAACATGTTCAGTAAAATCATCCTCCCCTGATCCGGGGTGAAAATTCAGGTCGGTATCGATCGCGTAAACAACAAGAGCGGCAGTGAGACCCAGGTATGGCCGGAAGAAACCGTTACCAAACCCTCCAATCTGCGCTCCAAGACGCAATCTGCCATACCACTGATCTGTTTCCTTTGTGTATGGCAATACGGAACCGTCGACGACGGTTTGCAGGTCAGTCGATCTTCCCATGAGGTTGATATATTCCACTCCAACAACGCCGAGAAGCACGTCTTTTGTATTGGGCAGTCCGATCAAAAAATCACCGCCAAGACCCCATCCCGGTTTACTCACCTCTTTCGCATCGGTTCCATAAGGGACCATGTAAATACCATGCAGGCTGATCTTGTTGCCCGCACGTGCAGATGGCAACACAACCAGTAGTGCAAAAATCGCCAGCATCACAATCTGCTTGATATTCATCGTTGTGTCACTCCCCAGGAAATAAGATTTAACCACTTGCCGTGCTGTGAGATTTTACCTGCCATTCGCGTATTCTTTGGGATGAAGCACATAAATAACCCATGGCGCGATTGTAGTTTCGTTCTTCCATTTGTACGGCTCGCCCTCTCGTCCAAGAGGTTTATAGCTCGCCGACTGCGAAAGGCCCGCGCGTTTATATGTCTCCCGATAATCCTCCTCTGACCAAACCACATCTTCGACAGGACGGCTATCGCTCACATCAAGCATGACGATAAAAACCTTTTCACCGCTCTTCGCAGTCCGATTCTGAGGGTAATCTTTTGTCGAGAAGGATGCCCACTCGTTGAGGTAGATTTCAGGCGACGATACCATACTAATGATGCACCCGCTTTGGTTCAATAGACCTCTCAGTGAGCGGAACAAGCCGACTTTCTTTTCCATGGTGGGGATGTTATCAAAAGTAAATGCAGAAAGCACCAGGTCGTAATTGTTGGCCGGGACATTTCCAAGGTCTTCGTCTGTCACAAGGCGATAATCACCGGCTGGGTCATTTCTCCGCGCCAATGCAAGCATGGGCTGAGAGACATCCAGGCCGGTGACATCGAAGCCCAAAGTCCGGAGAAACCGTGTTGAGCGGCCTGTCCCACAACCAAAATCTATGGCCTTTGTGCCCCGGACATGCTTCCTTATAATTGCAGGCAGATCACGGTACGCCAGATAATACGTGCCAGGAAATTCGAGTCGATTATACGACTCGGCGCGGAGTTTGTCGTCGTAGACATTAGAGAACTTATTGTTCATGGAGTGCACTATTACTCCCTGAAGTTGCAGGTACCTGTTTACGAATTGTTACCCTCGGGCAAAGTTCCACCGCTCATACGCTTGCCCGTACACAATCCACCACAGGGGTCGATCACGCATGCCATCTCTGTCGCAAACGAAGTGCTTGTTTAGGATCTCATTGAAGGTTGAGTTGCCATGATACGCCATTGCGGTCGTTTTCCTCTGCAAATTTCCTGCTGAACCCGTAGCTGCCTGGCGGCATGAGTACCGCTCCGTCAGCGGCAAGCTTACCAAACGGATTATCCGACTCCACCTCGCCCCGGACGTGGTGGCGAAAAGATAAATTAAATCACAGGGAAAATCAATACCCTAGACTGTTTCTGACGAGGTTTTTTCAAAATGTCCATTTTGGTCATATCGCGGTGCCAATTTGGACATGCAACTGGAGCAAAAAGGTCATTGACAAACCGCTCCAAATTTTCTATCCTTCCACCAGCACACGAGGCACATGTCTCATACCTCTAAATTGCCTCATCGTTGTCATGACTCTGGGAAGATGCATCTTCCTTCATGATGCACCATACATATCATCCTTCTCACTTTTCAGGGAGCAAAACAATGGACATCTCATCGACATTCGGCATCCTGTATATCCTGGCACAGGCAGTGGAACGCGTGGTGGAATTCATCAGCGAATTCAGTGTCTGGGGCGATCCGGCATCGAAGGATCCTGCCATCATCCATCACCGTACAATCCGCCTCTGGCTTGTCTCTTCCGTCCTGGGTATCCTTGTGTGCCTGATCTTCCACGTCGACTTTCTCACACTATTTACCCACGAGCACCACATTCTCAGCCAGACCCTGAGCGGCATCATTGTCGGAAGCGGCACCAAACCAGTGCATGACGTCATTGCGAGCATCGAAAAATACGCGAGGAAACCATAGAGGAATTTTCTGTGAAGTACGTCCAACAATCGGGAGACCATATAATGCCAATTCCCATCGTCAATAAGGTCAAGTTTAACTCATCCGGTGGAATGATAGAGGTAGAACTGAATTTCACCACTCTCTTGCTTTGCACCTACACACTGGAATTGCACGAGAATGAAAGTAACGCCCAGGTTTGGATTCCGCCAAAACAAGGAGACAACTCGAATCCGGAAGATGATAAATACGCCCTGCCCGTGCCCCCGTCAAAAAATAACGGCAGAAGCCTATGGGCATTCATAACCATCATCGACCAAACCGGAAGCGGAGGCGAATACGAGGTCAGCATGGAGATACGCCAGGACACTTCGACGATCGGCGCGCTTAACACTGGGAAGAAAAGAGTCTCCAGAAATTTCTCCCAGGAATTTCTCATTGCCCAACTATACTGCTAAAGAGGAAATATGAATATTTTCGTCTTCCCGGGAAAACAGATCGACGTAGCCGGTCTGCTGATGGATACATTCACCGTTCTCTCACTTTTCGCAATGAGTGCACATGCGCAGACTCCGGCCATCGGGAGTGTGAGCTCACAGCAGATGGTGATTGATTCGGCTGATGTCGCAAAGGCGAGGATCGATTTTGCCGTTCCTGATGCGCCGGCAATGAAGATCATGAATGCGGATCCGAGCATCATCATGAAACCAGGAACCCTGCGGGAAGTCGGTGTCGCGGCGGCAAACGTCCTCGCCAACGGCGGCTCACTGCCAAAGACATTTGCGGCTGAGATATCACCCGGCCTCCTTCTCGGGAGAGCCTCCCTGGGAAGCTACATCCAGAATCCATTCTGGTATCGAATGAGAATCTCCGCGGCCACGACAACGGAACCCGGCGGCGGGACCGATCTTGGCATCGGCATACGAATGACAATCGTCGATGAATCCGATCTCCGGGGAGATAATGCCTTGCTGAACCGATTGATTCCAATCGGGCACATCATTGAAGAGCGGGAGAGTGAATGTTCCGCGGAGATCATGAAAAGTCATCCAAAGTTTATAAATTCCGATACACTCAAGCGGGACGCGAAGGAATTCGGCGCGCTGCTGGATTCTTCCCTCAAATCCAAAATAGCCGCAGACTTCAACCCGATGATTGCTCGCGCGAGAGAGCAGGCGAAGAGATCGAACTGGAACAAAACCATTGTGGAATTGGGACTTGCGGGGCTTGCTTCCTCACCCGACTCGCTTGCAAAAAATCTCAGCGCTGCCAGATACGCTTGTTGGCTTACTGCCGGTTTCCCGGTTCTCGGCCAAAGCGGGCAGCTCCTTTTTGCACTGAAAGCGACACTCGACAGGGGAACCGACAATCTTCTCAACCGCGGGAATTGCGCCATTGCCTCGCGTGGTTATTTTGGTGAGAATGGGTACAAGGGATTCCTTGAGGGGGATTGGCAAATCGGGGATGAGCTTTTGCCGTCTTACACCGCACGGCTCGGCGGAGAATTAAATGTTGCAAATGGTATCTGGCTCGACGCATCCTTCGGAATCCAGGCCATTGGCACGGGGGAGTCAAAATTTACAAGTGCGCTGAACCTCCGTTTCGCAACGCCGGAGCTGAGCGATTGGAAGTAAGTTGTTTTTAAACACGATAAACCCTCCGCCGCGGGAGGCGGGGGCAACCAGACTCATCAGAATTGTTGGAGGTACGAAACCATGGATAACATCTTTGCGGGTATGGATATCCCAAAAATCCTCGGTTATGGGCTTTCGGGGCTAAGTCTCCTTTTGATGTTTCTCGCATACCAGTTATTGCGCAAGGTCATTAGCGTGCATCATCCGGAAAGGGGGGTACTATCGCTTGTGAAATTCTATGTCGTAATGACATTGCTTGTCATCATTTCCGTCGGTGTATTTTCATTCCCGATAGCCAAGAAAAACGCCGATCTGGCAAGCACCAACGAGCGCCTCACGTATCAGAGCAAGGCATTCGTTTTTGCCGAGAATTTACAGTCGGAGACTGATTCAATGCAGGCCAGCACAAATGCGGATGAAATCAGGAAGCATCTGAAAGCAATTCATGCGGCAAGCGATTCGCTTGCGAGGATCCTTCCGGCGATCGATCCGCAACTCACAAAGGCCGCGCTCACATTGCGCAATGACGTCAAAGCGACGGAGACCAATTTTAACATTATCGCTGCCGCCGACCCTGCGAGCGCGCCCGCGAAGTTTCAACAGCACACTATGCTGCTGCATTCGAACGTGAATACGAACGTCATCCAGCCGCTCAAAAAGATTGTGGTCAAGTGAAACCGGCACATATGCAGACCGTGCATTCAACCACTTATGCTTTTCATGTGCGGAGAAAAGCACCTGTCGAACATTAGATGCGTCGCGAACGAACTGCCCAAACCAAGGTTACCATTTACATCTACAATGAAAAGGAGGAAAACAGTATG
>JAWOMQ010000172.1:0-6149 GCA_033852415.1 Bacteroidota bacterium | reverse complement strand
GCTGCGTCGACGGGCGCCATTTCAACAGGCAGGGGAATCGTCGCTTCCCGGGCTGTGATATACATAACAGTTTCCCCGGGTCCTGCTCCGACGGTGTCGACAGCAACGATCGGATCACCGGTGGGATCACGCCGTGCATTGATCGGCTGGACGAACTGAAGTTTAAACGACCGCAGATTTTCGTCTTTGCGTGTCGCCCAGATTGTCCCTATGACTTTTCCAAAAAACATTTTCCACTTTAGTCGGCGATATCCAACTTATCAACCACAGCCATGATAACGGCGTCGACAGGTTTATTCTTTGTCAGCGTTGTCTGCCGGGATGAACTCCCGCTGCACACCAGTACGACATCTCCAATACCTGCCTGAACAGTATCAACCGCGACGACGAATGTATCCTTCGTCTTATAATCCAGACCGACATGCTTCACAATCTGGAATTTCATCCCCACAAGCTCTTCGTCTTTGCGGGTGGCCCACACTGTCCCGATCACTTTACCCAGAAACATTTTTTTCTTCCTTCCCCATTAGCAACCGATAATTCAAAGTCCAAGATATCCAGCACCGGAGGCCGCGTTATTCCAGCACGGATGGTTCAATGATGCGCAAACCATTAATGTCATGAAACCGTTTTGCACTTCGTGTGAGGAGCGGCAGTTTCCCTTCAAGACAAACGCCAGCAACAAGCAAATCTCTGAATGAGGACTTCGGGTGCTTCCTGAAGAGATGACCAAGCCTTTTCGCCACGCGTGCATTCAAGCCGAGAAGTTTCATCGCACCGAGCGTTTGTTCGATCGTCCGGGATTCCGCGGCAGTCCGCGCCGAGGAGAATAATTCGATCGCATTAAAGACAGTTGTATAGCACAAATACTTTTCCATCGCCCCGCGAAGATGCGGAGCGCGTGTTCCCGAGTGGAAAAGATAATCGATAATGACGTCGGTATCAACCACCAGTTTCCGCAGGTTCGCTATGCTCACTTCCCGCGCCTCCTCACTCCGGCAGGATTCGGGTTTCGCGCGAATGCCCCTTCTGCCAGGAGGAATCTGACGACGTTCTCTCGCGGTTCAAGCTGGGCTCTGGCAATGCGCTCTATATCATCCTCCGTTATGCCGCGGCGTCGAAGGACAGGGTTCAATTTCCCTGCCGACAGCCGCGCGACAAAGTGACCGCCTGCCGGCAACCGTCGCAGGACACCGGTTGGAAATTTGAGTGACCCGTCTTTACCCACCGAAAGTTCAAACTCCTCTACGCGGTACACGTTATTCCTCCGTGAGCGCATTGATGGACGGCGCCACATGCAGTGAAACAACGACGCTTGGAGCTAACGGTGCGGGACCACAGATTCAGCGAATCGGCGAAGGGCAACTTCTTAGGCGTAAATTTCCTTTTCGTTGCACTTGCAAACCTGAACCCGTCGATGATTAAAACGAATGCTTCCGTGCCTCGAGGGTTCGGAGACGACGAATAATATCGGTTGTTTGATCGCGCCGCATTTCGGGCATTTCTTCCCGGGCTGTGCCGCTGCCTTTGCGGCTTTGTCTGCGAACGTTTGTTGTTTTGCCATGCTTTCTCCTTACTGTTCAATTAAAAAACTCTGACACCGTTGCCGCCTGCCTCTGAGGACCGGTTGAGAACCGTGACCGCGTTCGCCATCAAGTCGTCCTTCCGGATCCCTTCGACCGCTGCGCAGAGTCCGACACTCATTGTGACGGAAAAGGTGCGCCCCTCAAGGTTGATGACATGTGCCGCAATATTTTTCCGGAGTTTCTCTGCCCAGAGGTACGCATCGTTCGCGTTCGTGTCCACAAGCGCCACGGCGAACCGATCGGCATCAACGCGACCAACGAGATCATACGACCGAACACCTTGCCGTATGGCCCGGGAGAGTATTATCATCATCCGCTCAAAGCCGTCAGCCCCATAGCGCTGAACTATTTCCCTCGACCGGTCGATCGAGATAAGAACAAGCGTCAGAAGGGTTGAGAGATCATCACCTCTCTGAAGCTCCTCATGGAGCCGCTGAAGGAAAAACCTTTTGGAGTATAATCCCGTCGAATCGTCAATGATAACGTATTCTTTCGTGAGCTCCTCGAGATAGAGAATCTCCAGCGCGAATGCCGCATTTTCGGCCAGCCGGTACAAAATCTCGATATCCTGCCGTGAGAAGTTGTGTGAATCCCGGCTCTCCACATTCAGCGAACCGTAACACCTGTTCAGCGAACTGATCGGTACAGCAACGAATGACCCTTTGCGCACCATCCGCTCGCCCGCCTGGAACCGCGGCAGCGTCTGGGCTTCAAGGTCATCAATTTTTTGGTGACTATTCGACTTAATGACCTGCCCGACAAGACTTTCGGGGAAATCGATCGGTTGTTCCGGCGATAAATATTCTTCGGGCGATCTGTTCATCACTTTCTTAACGATACACGCTCGACGCTTTTCGTCAAAAAGAACAATTGATATATTGTCCCATCGCACCAGTCTGGATGTCTCGTCCGACAGCTGCTGAAGGATCGTCGGAAGAGAAAAATCATTTCTTATCTTTTCCTGAAGTTTCCGAATCGAGTGAAGTAATTCCGAATCAAGCAGCAGGTCATATTTATCAGTATAGCTTTTGATAAGGGTAGATATCAGTTTGGTGAACTGTCCCAAAAGAGAAATTGTTTCCGGGCCAAACGCATCTTCACTCCTGCTGTCGACGGCAATCACACCAATGGGTGCGCCGGGAGACTGCTCCGCGTTGGATTTCGTGAAATAGACCGGGACACCAACAAACGATTTGACCCCGACTGTTCTCGTGTAGTACGCAAGCACCTCCTGCTCCGACTTCGGATTAACTTCATTGAGGAGCTCAGGTTTACCTTCACGGGCAACGCGACTGACGAGATCATCCCCGATGGCGAAGCGGCGCTGACCAAACAGGTTCGCAGAGTCGCTGGCGCGGGCTTCCATTACCATCTGCCCCTTTTCCCTGTTTGCCCAGTAGAATACGACTGAATGCGCAAAGAGCACCTCTTTGATCAGCAGAAGAACTTTTTGAAGCAGGAAGTTAAACTCTGTTCTGGGCTCAAGGTCACCCTGGTTTACAGAAGACGCAAGATCGAAGAAATCTGCGACACGGAATTCGCGCTCTGCGACAACAGGGGAAGGAGTAAAATGAGCGACACCAACGCTTTTTCTGGGAGATGGGGTCGGGCGGATCTGCGGGATTTCTGTGCTGCTTCCGGCAGGTTCCGATTCTCCTCCCGTCCGATCTGAATCTTCCCCACTGGCAGCACGCATTCCAAGGTCATCAAAATAAAGGGTTTTCATCTCTGATTCATGCGTAGATTTTTCTCCGTCAGCGTTGCGATATGACGCAACGTCCTGGTTCGAATCCTGTTGCCGGAGACGAGTCAGGGCGATCGTGATGATAGCAGCACTAACCACCACAAGGAGACAGATTAGCCGAACGACAAAGGAATCGACGAGGATACCTGTGATAAGCGCAATTATCCCAACGGAAATGACAATGCCATCACTCGAGTTGACCTTTCTCAAAACAAGGTCAAAGTACTTCCTGATGGCATTTATGCTAGAGATCGACAGTTTTAAGATTCCTGGCAACGTGTTTAAATCTAATGAATTATGCAATCAAAGTCAATCAAAATAATTAATGATAATACCCATCGAATTGCGGAACAAGTAAATCTCATAGTTTGATAAAGTACATTCGTTATAGTTTGAGAATCTCACATCTGCGATCAAATCAATCATCTCCCAAAATCGAGGAATCTTGCAAATGGCGGAGAGAAATGGTATACTCAAGCTAAGGCGAAGAAATGAAACCGAAGATAACGCACTTACTCCTCATCGATGATGATCCGAGCTACGTACGGGTTCTGGAACATCAGCTTCACGCGAATATTCCGGACCAATTCGAGTTTTCATGGGTCAGCGACACTGGAAAAGCGCTTGAACGATTGGGAAATGACCCCCGAATTGACCTGATTATCATGGATTACTATCTTTCGGATTCGAACGGGATTGAGGCTGCCAAACGAATTATGGACGCGGGATTCTCAGTACCTATAATTTTTCTCACAACCAACAAAGATGTCCGTCTCGCGATCGAGGCGATGAAGTTTGGGATCGAAGACTACCTTGTCAAGGAGGAAATAAACGAAACAATCCTCACAAAAACGATCCTCAATACACTCGAGCGTTTCCGTCTCAATAAAGAAAAGACCGAAATGGAGAAGGAACGGCTTTTTTCGGAGCGCACTTCCGAGGCAATCCAGGAATTGATCGTAACTATGTGCCACGAGTTCAATAACCCGCTGGCAGCGATTAAGATAAGCGCAGATATTCTTGCGAGGCAGCCGATTACGGAAGAGGAACGATCCCTTCTGAAGCGGCTGAACAGGAACATCAGCGAACTCGAAGAACAGATTATCAAACTTCGGGACCTGAACACTCCAAAGAACTCAGTGCAATCACTGGGGATTTCCAAAGAAACAGGGGGCAAATCCGGTTGATTTTGTGAAGCAGATTCATTATATTGAATGGTCATTATGGGTCTCGTGATTCGACATATCCATCGCAACGAATTTTTAGGATACCAAGAGAAAACAATCGTCGTCCAACACAAAATTAAAAGACTCAACAAGTCGCTCCCAAGACAAAAGTTCTGTTTAAATGTCCCGCCAAGTAACGGGACATTTTTTTTCCCCTAGTCGCTGTTCCTGATGCTTACGAGAGATATTTTTAGACTTCTGGAATCCTGGGCACCCACAGGAATCGCATGGGATCGCGATAACGTCGGCCTACAGATCGGTTCACCCGATCAACCGGTGAGGAAAACCCTCGTTGCACTTGACGTTACCGAAGGTGTGATCCGTGAGGCGATCCGGAAGCGCACAGATCTCGTAATCAGCCACCATCCATTGTATTTTCACAAACCCCGCACCATACGGTTAGACCAGAGACTTGGGCGATTGACCGCACAAATAATCGAGGGAAAGCTATCGGTGTACAGCCTTCATACAAATCTCGATTACGCTCATAATGGGGTCAGTGTGGCTCTTGCCGAAGCGTTAGAATTGAATGACATCGGACCTCTGCACTCCCTGCCCGGGCATTACCAGAAGGTAGTTGTCTTCGTGCCCGTTGATTTCGCGGATTCAGTGATGAGCGCGATGTCGAATGAAGGTGCCGGTGCAATCGGTCAATACGATGAATGTTCCTTTCAAATTCACGGAACCGGAACATTCCGGCCCCTGCAAGGAGCAAAACCATTCATCGGTACGATGGGAAAACGGGAACGGGTCGATGAAATCCGTCTCGAAATGATCGTCCCGCGCTGGAAAACAGAGAGCGTGCTGACGGCGATGAGAAAAGCTCACCCGTACGAAGAGGTTGCTTTCGATATCTACGACCTTTCCAACCAATCGCCGCAGTTCGGAGCTGGGGCGATTGGTACGCTTAGGAGATCCATTTCACTCGGGAAATTTCTCAGCGGTGTAAAGGCGTCTCTGGACGCACGCGCAGTTCGCTACTGTGGTAAGCTGGAGCGAAAGGTGAGCACCGTAGCGGTGTGCGGTGGAAGCGGGGGTGAGTATCTTGAGGCGGCGATCGGGCAGAAGGCCGATGTTTTTCTGACAGCTGACCTCAGATACCACACATTCCAGGAATGCGATGATCGGCTCGCGCTCGTTGATGCCGGTCACTATGAAACCGAATTGCCGGTGCTCAGAAAAATCGCGTCGTATCTCCTGGCGCAGGCGGAAGTAATACGGTCGAAAATCCAAGTAATCATCTCTCAGGAAAAAACAAACTTCATTCATACAATCTAGAATTAAAGGAACGTCTTGTGGAAAAACGGTTACATCTGTTGTACATGCTTCAGAAAGTCGACTCAGAACTTCAGGATATCCATGAAATGAAGGGCGATCTGCCCGAGCTCGTAGCGCAGCTCAGCGAGAAGGTCGATGGTTTGAAGAAACGTATAAAGGAGCTTAACGAGACCATCAAAGAGTCCAAGATTCAGCGCGATAATGCGGACGTTGAGATCATCAACCTCAGCGAGAAGATGGATAAATACAAGAAGCAACAATTCCAGGTCAAGTCGAACAAGCAGTACGATGCCCTGACAAAGGAAATAGAGGGAG
>JAWOMQ010000109.1:0-15095 GCA_033852415.1 Bacteroidota bacterium | reverse complement strand
CGGCATAGACAATTCGCTGGACGATTGTTCCACAGACAGGACATGGTTGACCATATTTCCCATGCACAGCCATCTCCTTGTGGAACGCAGTGACTTTTTCCGGGAATAAACCGCCTGCCTTTTCCCTGAGTCGCCTTATCCATTCTTCCATAACCAGCCTCGCCTGGTGATAAAGGTCCCCGGCCTCTTCTTCAGTCAGGTTTTCTGTCAAGCGCAGGGGCGACAGCCGTGCTCTGTGCAGGATCTCATCGGAATAGGCATTGCCGATCGCGCTGAAAAGGCGCGGATCCGTCAGTGCCCGCTTCAGTGTGTGATTCTCTCTCCTGAGAACTACTTTGAATTGTTCGATCGAACTGTTCATGAATTCCAGCCCTCCACGATCAAACTCTGCCAGCGAGGATGTGCCCCGGACAACGTGAAGGGATGCCCGTTTTTTTGTGCTGGCCTCGGTGAGAAGGAGCGTCCCGTTTGTGAAATCAAGACCGGCAAGATTAATCTTTCCACGTACCTTTGCTCCACGCTCTTTCCAATGAAAACGTCCGGCAATCATCAAATGGATGACGATGAACAGATCGTCTTCCATTTCGAGCACAATTTGTTTCCCAATTCGCCGTATACCTCGCACCGCTCTATTCTCGACAACACGAACGGGGGGATCTACACTTCGCAGGAGGAACGGACTGGCAAGTCGAATTTTCTCAAGCGTCCGGCCGACAATTCTCTCCCGGAGACTCTCAAGATATATTGTCAGGTCGGGCAGTTCGGGCATAATATTCGATCATGGTTCAATTCCAACCCGGTCAAGCGCAGATTCCAGAATTCGGAGATCTCAACGTGATAACCAGTCACCGACAACCAAGCAAGCATGCATCTCCATCCTCGTCGCAAAATGGTAGGACTTTCATCCATCAATGTCAAGATGATTGATGTACTTCCTGTCAACTACACGACCCGGTCATATGAGGAAAATTGGATCTTCTCTCACGAACAAAAAAGGCGGACTCCAAAGAATCCGCCTTTCTCCCTTTACTGAACACCAATTACCGAAGTAGCAGCATTTTCTTTACATCAACAAACGGTTTACTCGTGATCCCGCTTCCTTCTCCGGTTGGCTGCGCCTGTAGTTTGTAGAAGAAGACTCCGGACGACAGTTTCGACGCATCGAACTCGACTTCCTGCATTCCTTCATCCATTACCTGACGATCAATCAGCGTCGCTACCTGCCTGCCGAGGACATCGTAAACCGCAACCGTGACAATTGAGGTCTGCGGTAACTGGAACGATATTATTGTCGTCGGATTGAACGGATTCGGATAGTTCTGGTAGAGCTTATACTGTTCAGGCACCAGATCAGCGGGTGGAATCACAGGTTGAGCAACCGGTGTGACCCCTGATACCTGCTTCAGGAACGGCACATCCACCAGCGGGCGGGCACCTCTCAGTTGTAACTTACCTGTCACCCAGCTTATCGTATCGTTCATATCAAACGGAAGCGGCTTTGAAAACGCAGCATTGATCATTGCCACAGTCGTGTTCAGATTGATGAAGACCGACGAGTCATGGTACTCCCAGTTTGTCATCAGATCATTCGCATATGCGGCGATTTGGTTGATCGTCATTCCGCTCAGAGGATCGTTCTGTCCATTATCGTACATGAGATCGCCGAATCCGGGCGGTGTCTTTGGCGGCAATGCTGCGCTCGCTCCGATATTGATCTCCAAAGCAAGCAGATTCGCCAATAACACGTTGTTGAACTTTGTCGGCGGCAGAGATCTCTGGCGTTTCAGGATTGGTTTGCCTGCAATGAAGTCGATTCCGCGGGGTTTTTGGGTGTTGGTGATACCCTTTGCATTGAATGTCTTATAGACATCCCCCTGGTTTGCAGGCAAGAGATATCCCTTTTCCTTCCCGGCGGAATTCATCTGCCCGGGCAATCCAACAAGAATTATCCCTTTCTGCTTGAGTATTTCATCAATTACGTTTGCCGTGTTGGGCATGATCACCGGCTTATTTCTTCCAGGCCTCTTGATCGGCTTCGCCTGGCTCGCAGAATCGAGCTGGTCCGCTGTAAAGGTCCGGAATGCGATTGTGGAATCCGGTGCGAAGACGTTCAGCAATACCACAGTCTGGCCCTGTGTGGTATCCTGAAGATGTACGACAATGGAATCTCCGTTATCGGATCGCAGTGTATCATTCACATAGATCCGGTCGAAGTGATAATTCGCCACTGTCTCTCTCTTGATCGAGTACCAACCTTCAATACAGGGGACAACGCTGATGTCAGGATAGATGATCCCCTCGAATACCGGCTGCCAGTTGTCTACGCCGTTGCTCGAGTACGAAACTCTCACCGGCCAGGTGTCATCCTTTGGCAGGACCACCCCTGATGTGAGCACCGGTACCGGAGGAACCCCGATTGTATCGTGGGTGATCCAGATAACGATACACTTCTTCTTGTTGCCGAAGTCGAGCCCCATCACGGTACCGCTGTCTGTAATTGTGACATGATAGAACGGCGGCGTCATCGGCCACGTCTGCTGCCACCCCGGACGATGTTCTTCGACCACGCAATAATCTCCTGCACAGAGATTTTCAAAGCAATAGAAGCCCGAGGAATCGGTTGTCGTGCAGGCAATTGTATCGTTTGTCGGATAATTATCGACATTGCATTTCACAAGACATATTTTCCAGTTCGGAATTCCAAACTCCGTCCCATAGTTGAACTTGTGGTTTCCGTTTGCATCATTCCACTTTCTTCCGCAGATCTTCCCATGGCATTGAGCGCTGTCACAATTCTTCAGCGATAGAGAATACGCATTTGAAGTATCCTTACACGATGCTGGCGCGGGTCCCGTAAGGATCAGGGAGTACTGACCGCTTCCGATCGGTGTTAAGGTATCATTTGTGCCATTTGGCGCCGGAATTGGATTACCGTTAAAGAGCCATTGATAGGTGTAGTAGCCGGGATAAGCGCCTATCGGCCCGGGGATTTTTACTGAATCGCACAACAGATCGCAGCCAAACGGGAACAGGCTGAAATCAGGAACCTGGCTCTGAACAGTAATGCTTGCACTTGCTGTGCACCCTCCCGGAGCAATCACAGTAACAGTGTAGGTTCCTGCCTGATGAACTGTAATGCTCTGTGTCGTCGCGCCGGTATTCCATAAGTAGGATGGAGCACTCGAACTCGTCAGGGTAACTGAATCTCCCTTGCATAATGCTGTAGGTCCGCTCGCTGTTATAGTCGGAGGCGGTGGAGTTGGAAACACCTGGACTGTAAACGGCGCTGAAGTTGCCTTGCAGCCCGTGGCAGGATCAGTGACCGTCACTGTAAACACTTGCGGCCCCGGTGTATTGAGGAACAGATTCAGACATTGAGAGGTGGTCGCATTGATATCCGACCAAAGATAGATATATGGCCCTGAAGGAGCACAAAGTGTAATCTGTCCGGATCCACAAATGACCGGCGGGACATTTGATGTGATTGTCGCCGGGGGAAGTTGATTAACCACCACCGATTGCGGCCCGGCGGTGCATTTACAACCGCTTGGATCCGTAATTGTCACCGTGTAGTTCCCGGAGGAGTGCGCTTCATATGTGCTTCCGGTAGCGCCTGAAATCGGGCTGTTGTTGTTATACCATTGATATGTGTACCCACCGGTCGGAGAAGCACTCAGCTGCACGGAATCTCCCTGACAAAAGATGGTCGGTCCCATCGCCGCCAGCGTGCAGGACGTGAATGGCGGGGTGATGGTGATCGGCTGGGACGTGGAACTTGAACAACCGAAACTATCGGAAACGGTCAGTGTGATCGTATAGATCCCCGCCAGGGTATACGCATGTGATGTATTCTGCATGGCAGATGTTGCTCCATCGCCGAAGCTCCAGGACCAATACACGACCCCGGTCCCGGATCCATTCATTGCAATGTCCGCCCCTGCACAACCTGAGGGCCCAAGAGTGAATGATCCCGTTGGCAGGACGCCGGCGTTAATTGTTTTCGTGATTGAAACTGTGCACGTTCCATTGGCGACTGTCAATGTCACATTGTGCGAGCCCGGTGTGTTATAATATATCGGTCCGGGATTTTGGGAGGTGGAGGTCGAGGGCGATCCGCCCGGGAAACTCCAGTTCCACGAGCTAATTGGATTTAGAGGCAGGTACGTGGAAAGATCCGTGAAACGTACGCTGTCACAGTGCGTGGAATAGGTGAAATCTGCCGCAAGCGGAACTCCAACGGCGTGCGTCACGACGACCGGGCAGCTGTTCGGATCGACACCGGTGTATGTTACGGTGAACCAGCCAGCATGAGTGAAGAGATGGCTCGGGTTCGACAACGTCGATGTATCATTGGTGCCACTCGTGGGATCTCCAAAATCCCACACCGTATTTGTGACACCGCCTGTCGTCGAACCGTTAAACTGCACAGGATTGCAGACGGGTTGGATGACAGTAAAGGCAATTGTCCCGACCGGCGTACATCCTGTCCCCACCCCGTTGCACGAATCCTGAGTAATGGTGATTGAAGACGTCGCCGTGCAGCCGTTTACGTCAGTCACGGTGACCGTGTAGGTGCCCGCAGATGTTACGACGATAACGGGGTTAGAAATATTTCCCGGCGTCCAGTTATAATTGTATCCCGGACCCTGCAGTGCATAGAGTGTATCCAGGACAGGTGTGGGAATACACCAGTGGGTGGGGTTCGGGGTCGAGACCGAGGCAACCGGGCCCGGCGTATGCGGCACGGTTATGTAAGCTGTATCTTTGCAATTTCCCGGTCCGGTAACAATCAAGGAGTACGTTCCGCTTGCGTAAACGACGGTTGAAGGGCCGGTGGTGTTATTCGACCACGAATAGGAAACATACCCCGGGTTAGCCGTCAAAATTAAAGACCCGCCCGGATCACAAACATGCCCGCTCATCGTGATGGTTGGTGTCGAAAGCGGGAAGATGGTCACAGGAAGCGAATATGTATTACCACAAACCGTGAGCTGAACAGTTGCGGTTGTATTACCCGGTCCGTGCCAGAGAACTGTTATTTGATTTGTCCCCTGACCGGCGGTGATACTTCCATAAGGAGATGGATTGGGGCCATTGACAATTGACCAGGTGTATGTGATGCTCGAATCAGGTGGACCTGCTGTATACGTCACAGCCTGATCCATGCAAACCGAATCCGGCCCGGTGATGGCAGCCAGTGAGAACAGGCTCACAGGAATTGATATCGTGTCCGACATGCAGAATGGCGCGCTTGTTCGCACTTGTTGAACGGCAACCGTCCCCGGCCCGCTCCACGTAACGGAAACAGGGTTGGCAGTATTCGAGCCGACGATTGTTCCGCCACCTGTCGTCGACCATAAGAATGTGTATCCTGGACCCGATGGCGTCGCAGTATACTGGTATGTTCCGCCGTTACACACCACTTGCGGTCCACTGATCGACGCGGCTTTCGGCACAGAATCCACCACAACGTGAACACTGTCTGCAGCATTGCAATAGAGTGATGAATTAACGGGTGACGCAATCACGGTTTGCGTTCCCGGTGTGGTCCAGTGAACAAGTATTGAGGTCGTATTGAGCGCGGGACCGGAAATAGTTCCGCCCGTGACAGTCCAGTTTGCGTTCGCGATCGCCCCGAAGAAGGTCGAATCGCCTATGCAGAACGGGCCGGGCGGGCCAACAATAAAGAAATGGTCGCGGATTGAAACCGGTATGCTCGCTGAGCCACCGCAATGGAGAAGAATGTTGTTCCATGTGACACTCAGAGTGTAAATCCCCGGTGTCGTGCCCCATGTAACAGTCGCGGTCTGTGAGTATGTGCCTGCTACGATTGTACCTCCTCCAGAGAGTGACCAGGTGTAATACGTCCCTGGCCATGTCGGCACCGTGTATGAAGTTGTCGAGCCGGGGCAAACCACAGGGAGACCCGAGATCGTCGCAGTATTGCCGATGATCGGCACGACGACCGTCGTCGTGTCAGGGCATGTGTTCGGACATCCGGTAATGGAGAGGGAAATGGTCCCGACCGGGCCGGCGCCCCAGTTTATGCAAACGTTTGGTCCGCTTGGCGGTGCGGTGAAGGTTCCGCCTGTTACGGACCAATGGTAAACCGCCCCGGCACATGTATCGAATGTGTAATAGCACCCTTCTGTAAATGCACATACTGTCGCGGGACATTCTATGTTTGGCCCCTTAAGATTGCTTACGTGGATAACCTTTGTTGCAGAATCTTTGCAGCCGCAATGGTTTGTCACAACTAGCGTGACGGTATAGGTACCACCCGTGTCATACTTATGGACCGGGTTTTCCAGGTTCGACGTCGTGTCGCCAAAATCCCACGCCCATGAGACGGCGTTGAGGGATAAATCCTGAAAATTGAGGTAGACTCCTCTGCAGACGTTTGTGTCGACATTAAAATTTGCGATCGGTGAGTTAATGATCTGGATGCACTCCATATCCGTGCCGGAACATCCGAGAGGGTTGGTTTCTGTCACAGTCAAACTGCCTGAACCTGCCGGTCCCCAGAGGATCGTAACGCAGCTCATTCCCTGCCCTGAGACGATCGTTCCTCCCGTGACGGCCCATAAATATGTGTCCCCTACATGTTGAGGTGTACAGAATGTTGAGAACTGATTCTCGCACGCATACAGACATCCCCCTTTATCTCCACCCGGGTTTCCCGTCGTGTGCTGTGTGTTATCGACACAACTCGAGTCGGGTATAAATGATGAAGTGATATGCGGAACCGGGAACGGACCATTTGGAGGACAATTCTGCCCGGACACAGCTGAGAACCCGACAACAGTCAGGGTGCTAAAACAAAGAACGAGTAAAAGATTTCTCATGATGAATCCTTTCAATTAAAGGCGAAAGAAGGTGAGGCCGTCGTGGCCTGCGTTTTTGATTCCATATTATTTTACAAACACAATTTTCTTTGTATCGACCCGGAGCTTACCGTCCATTTCGACGGAGAGTCGGGAGAAGTAGACACTATGAGGGTTTGCCGGTGTTCCATTGATCATCAGCACTCCGCTCCCATTCGAAAAATCGATGTGATGCGTTCCAGCACCGAAACGGCGTCTCGACATGAGTTCGGTCAATGCGTGTCCCGACTCATCCAGAATTTCAAGCGTAACAAGTGCCTCCTGGGGGAGATCAAAATCGATACCCGTTGGAGTAAAAGGATTGGGATATGTAAGACGAGAGGCGAATTGCTTCGGCGCCATCATTGTCGCCTCCCATCCTGGAAACTATGTGTGATCTTTGAAACGATACAGGACATGAAAGGAAGAACAAAATGAACCACATGGTATATTTCAATGATGCGGTAACATACAAATCGATCTATAGTTCGACAATCATGAAATGCATGATTTTGTGGTTGTATTTTCGTGATTTGTGAAAGAAAGGAGATTCAGTTCCTGAGGCACAAATGGAGAGAAGAACGGGTGAAAACCTCCCTGCAGAGCAAAAAAGGGAACTTATTCCAGCGAGGTGAGACCTTCCCTGATGGCAAATTTCGTCAGTTCTGCCACGCTATGGAGGTCCAATTTTTCCATAATGTGTTGTCTGTGAGTGTCTATGGTGGGAATACTCACATGAAGAATCGATGCAATTTCCTTAGTCGATTTCCCTTCGGCAATAAGTTGGAGAACCTCCCGCTCTTTGGCAGTGAGGGTCGAGGGCCTGATCGATTTCGTCGAGCTCAGGTGTTCCAGATAATCCTGGACAACGATCCCGGCTATTTCCGGGCTGACGTAGATATTACCGTCGAGGATAGTTCGAACGGCGCGCTCGAGTTCGTCCACCGCACTATGTTTCAGCAGGTAGCCCATTGCCCCCGCCGCCAGCATTTCTGAAACATACCTCTTATCAGAATGCATCGAAAGGGCGATGATTTTGACATCTGAGAGTTTTGAGCGGATCTGCCTCGTGGCTTCTATGCCGTTCAAATCCGGCATTGAGATATCCATAACAATGATGTCTGGAAGCAGCGAGTGGGCCAGGGCTATTGTTTCCCTCCCACTTTCAGCCTGCCCGACAACTGACATTCCGAGCTCATCTTCAAAAATATGACGCAACCCTTCCCGGAATAGTTGATGATCGTCAGCGAGGAGAATTCGTATGGTTGATCGTTTTTCCAATTATGGTCCTCACACAGATGAACGTTCTATTTTGACCCATGCTCTCCGTTGAGTGGAGCAAGAATTAATACCTTAGTCCCTTTCCCGGTCTGTGAAACGATCTCTAGCCGCCCTCCGATGTGCGTCAATCGCTCCCGAATGTTAAACAGACCGAAACCGCCCTCTTTCCGTATGATGGTGCGATCATCCAGAACTTCAAAACCAGCCCCGTCGTCCTGAATTGAAATAGAGATCATCCCATCCTGCCTGGCAAGCGCCACAAGGACGTTCTGCGCATCGGCATGTTTTACGACGTTGACCAATACTTCACGCACCGCCAGAAACAGGAGAATCCTCACATCTTCCGCCAGGTTTTTCACTTGCCGGTCGTCCTCAAAGCGAATGCAAAGCCCATGCTGACTCTGCATTCTCTCGGTGAGCCATTCAATCGCGGCTTCAAAACTCAACTCATAGAGGATTGGCGGACAGAGGTCGAAGGTCAACGTTTGCGTATTGAGAATCGATTGCTCCACCATCTCTCGGATTTCCTCGAGCGATCCGGAGAGAGCATCGGGGGATTCGGCTTTCTGAATCCGGCGAATCTTCATTTTGATAATGGCAAGCGTCTGACCGATAACATCATGAAGGTAGCTTGCCATACGGCGACGCTCACGCTCCTCGGTGAGGGACAGCTCGGAGGCAAGAGAACGCAGTTTTTCCTCGGCATGTTTTCGTTCAGTGATATCAAAGGCCGTGACAAGGCGGTACGGCTTACCCTGAATCTGAATCGAACCCGTTGTACAGTCGATCCAACGCTCTTCGCCATCCTTTTTGCGGATCTTCACCTCACTCCGTTCTGTTTTGGATGAGGGCATCGGTTGGACAGCACATTGGCTTTCTATCATCCGTTGAAAATCCAGGTGAACAAGATCGAGATAGCTCATCTGCAGGAGCTCCGATGTGACGTACCCGGTCAAATGTTCCGCACCGGAGTTGGCAAAGACGAGCTGAAAATCCTTGTGAATAAAAATAGCCGAGGAAGACGTTTCGGTAACGGTCCGAAATTTCTCCTCGCTCCTTCTCAGCGCAATATCGTGCTTTCGCTTACGTACGAGCAGGACGACCCCGAGTACGATGACAGCCCCCGCGAGAATTCCGGTTGGAAGATAAAACACAGGCCGGAGATACATTGGTTCCGGGATGGAAAAAGAACCCACAACACCTGCTTCCGCGTATTCCCCAAATAATCCTTTCCCCTGAACCAGACAGGTATATTGTCCCGGTTGAAGCCCGGAAACAGTAACTTCTTTCTGCTTGCTCCACGCCGACCATGGCCCGCTGTTCAGGCGATATCGCGTCAGGATCTCCGAAGGATCGAGCTCTCCCCAATACGCGAACGCACTCCACCTGAGAAAGATATTTTCCCCTTCCATGCCCGGAATATCGATACGCACCCGCGGCACTGGCGTCTTGCTTTCTTCGCGATTGAGAATTGCTACACCCCGGCCCTGGGTTCCAACATAAACGACATGAGAGTCAGGAAGTACAGGCCATAGTGTCGTATGCAGCAATCCCGATTGAGCATCAAATGTTGACCAGTGACCATTGCGGTAGCTGCTCAATCCCCCCTCTGTCGATATCCACAGGGTACCGTCGTGATCGACGCTCAGGTCCCATATATTGTCATTGACGAGGCCATCGGCTGTTGTCAGATAATGGATGCTGTCATTTGCATCGATTGTGCCCAACCCTGTTCCGGCGCCCCCGTGGTCGCCAAACCATATGTGATTTTCGTGATCTATGGTCAGTGCAAAGGCCTTGTTGTCCCGGAGACCACGGGAAAGGGTCCAGTGCGTCCACGTGCCTTCAGTCGGGCTTGAGGCGGGGAGACTTGTATCAGTACCCGGCCTCGGTTTCCACCTGCTCAAAGCGGCTGACGTGCCGAACCAAAGAGAACCATCTCCTGCTTCCGCAAACGCATATACCCTGCCGCTGAGTAATCCTTCCTCGACACCCCAGGCAAAGAACTTTCCCTTTGCATATAGATACGCCCCCGGCTCCTTTCGCACGACGGTCGGAGAAACCTTGCTCATGCCCAGGAACCACAATCTGCCGTGTCTGTCCTGTCTGATCTTGTGGATATAGATTCCTTCCCGGTCGGTTGAAACATTGTAATGCGTCCATCGATTTCCATCCCAGCAAAATGTCCCTGTGAAGGAAGAACCGCTGGAGATCCAGACATTGCCTGACCGGTCTTCCAGCAGTCCTGTGACAACATAGAGCGAGGTCGAATCAATCCTTGTAACCATTTCCACGGAATGGTCGGGGTGATAGATTTCTAACCCGTCGCTCGTTCCGACCCACAAACTGCCATCCCGTGTTTTGATTAATTCGTTGATTGAATTTCGCAGGTCAGGAGAGGGATGTTTCAGAATTGTCCATCGGGAGGATGAGCGCCGGTAGAGAAACAGTCCGTGGTCGGTACCAAACCATAGGTCCCGGTTATTTCTGATCTGAACTAGATTGATATCCTGAATCACAGCGCTTGGGACCGCAAGCTCCGACCAAACGCCATTTTCTCTCAGCTTGATATCGCCAGACTGGTAAAGCACCACCGCTTCATCATCCTTACCGACATCAAGCCAACGCACATTATCCGGACGTTCTGTGGTATTGAGGACCGGCGCAGATGCACGAAACCACTCCCACAAACCGCGTTGGGCAAGGGGGAAAGTTAAGAATGCAATTCCCGTCCCGTGTTCATTTTCGGCAACCGATGCAATAACACCTGGGAGAGGACCGAATGGTATCTTTCGTTTCCATCCGTCTTTTTCAAACCGATAAAAACCATCAGCAAGATGCGCCCACACGCTGCCACCTCGGGTCGCCCGCAGCCAGATAGTTTTCCCCTTCGTTGACTCCTCTGTGACCGTAAATGGGGACAGTTTTCTCTTATCATACATAAAGAGAGAGGAATTCTTTTCAACGATCAGGCCATACGGTGGAAGAGGAGCCATTCCGGATGCCTTTTCAATCGGGATTTCGCTGAACCCCGATTGGTTGCCGAGATATACTTTTTCATCATAAAAGATCAGAAGCTGGGTAGCGTTGAACCGCGCCACAGAGTTTACCTGCCGGCCCGGCAAGCCGTATGAACTGTCCACCGTGTTCCACTGAAAACCATCAAACCACGCGAGTCCCGAAGTTGTAAGAGCCCATACAACGCTGTCGTCGGTTTCTACAAGATCGAGGATTCGGTTGGAGGGAAGACCTGATTCTGTTGTGAATTGCACCCAGCGCCATGCTTCGTCGAAACGTTCTTCACCAGCCGGGGATGCGGCAACAATCCCCAAAAGGAAAATGGGAGTAAGCATAACAATACGACCGAGGTGCGCTTTCACAAAAATGTTGCCCAGGAAAAGAGTGTGATGTTACAGAACAAGTGCGAACGATCATCAATATAAACCGTTTTACATATCTCGGCAAGTGGAAAAACGGGGAGGATGCAAAATGGTGCCGCGTCGCCCTGAATGTCCTGGTCTAGCTCACGCTTTCCGCGCTGTAACGGGCAACCAACCCTGTACGGACGGCATAGCGGTAGACCCGTGTAAAAAATAAAGCTGCAAGAAAGACATAGAGCAAGGCTAAAACTCCACTTAATGCAAGACCGGCCACCGGCATCGAGCCCCGGCTGATGATCGCACGCATTCCTTCAAATACATAGGAAGGAGGAAGGAGATGCGCAAGATACTGCATCCAGGTCGGCAGTGTAGAAACCGGGTAAAACACCGCCGCGAGAGGTGAAAGGATAGCCGGGATCGGCCACACAAACCATTCCGAAGCCGGCCCAAGCCGGAGTACGAGCGCAGTCGCAACGATTCCAAACGCAATACCAAAGAGAAACAAAACAAGGAGAAATAATATGAGCATGATGCCATAAACAAAGAACGAAAGTCCAAACGCCGCCATTGCAAGAATAAGCATGACCACGAGCCCAATAAAACTCGTTACAATGCTGGTCAAAATGAGGCCCGTAAGATATTCGGCTATCGTGAGGGGTGAGGCGAAGAAATTGAGAAAGTTCCGGGACCACACATCTTCCAGGAATGCCGTTGTCACTCCCTGCATAACTCGCGCAAAGAAATCCCAAAGGAGTACGGCACCTAATAACACGGAAACAAGGTTAACGCCGGGCTGCGTAAGAGTATTGAGATAGCTGGTAATAAATCCCCACAGCAGGATGTCGACCGCGACCCAGGCAAACAATGGGACCAACCGCGCCAGGCTACCCCGGAGGAGATAGAATTGACGAAGAATGATGGCGGCAGTACGGTGCAATTTCATGAGTCTACCCCAGATCCAACGTAAGGGGCTCGCGTGCCACCGTGATGAACAATTCTTCAAGCGTCTTCTTATTGTGTTCAGCCGGCAGGGTTTTGGGATCTCCTTCGAGCAGAATTTTCCCATGCGAAAGGAAAAGTACGCGGTCACATACTTCTTCGACCTCGTACATATTGTGGGAGGTCCAAAGAATGCCGGTCGTGTTCCTCACCGCTGCCGAACGGATTTTTCCTCTGATTTCCTTTGCTGCCGACGGATCAAGAGAAGCAGTGGGTTCATCCAGAAGAAGAAGGCGGGGTTTGTTTAACAGTGCCTTCGCAAGGGAGACGCGCGTCTGTTCGCCGGATGAAAGAATTCCACATCTTGTTTTTCTCATCTGGGTGAGATCGTATTGATCAATTACCTCGTCAATCCGGTGGGAAAGGTTTTTCGTATTGTAGATGAGTCCAAATACCCGCAGACCTTGCTCAACTGTAAGGTTTCCCGGCAAAGGCGAATAAACTGCAGCAAAATTCGTCCGTTCAAGTGCCTGACAGCGGTGCGTTGCAATATCAATATCTTCAATACGGATAGTCCCAGACGTCGGCTGGAGAACGCCGAGGATCATGTTGATTGTGGTCGTTTTCCCTGCACCATTCGGACCGAGCAAGCCGACAATCTCGTTTTCATGAACGTCGAATGATACTCCATCGACAGCAAGCGTCGTTCCATAGAACTTACGGATGTCGCGAAGAGATAAAACTGGTGAGGAAAGCGGCTGGTTTTCGGGCATATTCTGCCGAAATGTACTCAATCCGCAGAAGAATTAAAACTACAGATTCTCGGCCCGCACGGAAGCCGAAATTTTCCTTCCTGGTTGCTGCGGAAGGGGATTCGGTCGTCGCCAGACGGCTACGCCTTTTGAGATGCCATCTCCAAAGCCTTGATATCGATTTTCTTCATCTGAAGCAGTGCCTCCATGACTCTCTTTGATTTCGCCGGGTCACGCTCTCCGAGCAATTCCCCCAGTCTCGTCGGAACAATCTGCCACGATAGGCCGTATTTGTCTTTCAGCCAGCCGCACTGCTGCGCTTTGTGGTCTCCTCCTTCGGAGAGTTTGTCCCAGAAGTAATCCACCTCTTCCTGTGTTGCACAATTTACGACGAACGATATCGCTTCTGTGAATTTAAAATGAGGACCGCCGTTCAGTGCGGTAAGTTTTTGACCCTCCAGCTCAAAGGCAACGGTCATCGCCGAACCTTTCGGTCTTCCGCCGATCTGGGCTGCTGCGTCGCTGTAACGAGTGACAGAAAGAACTTTTGAATTCCTGAAGACAGAAGTATAAAATTTCGCTGCCTCTTCGGCTTGTCCATCAAACCATAAGAACGGGACAATCTTTTGCATTTGAATCTCCTTTCTCACCATTTATTCATGGATTTTACGGCAGGCTTATCGTACAGCCGCAGCTTTGGGATCATAGCTAACCATCCACTGGATTCCGAATTTGTCTTTCAACATCCCGAAGTATGCACCCCAGAATGCATTTCCTAACGGCACAATAACCTTTCCGCCCGCCGATAGTCCGTTAAAAACTCTGTCTGCCTCATCACGGGTTTCAGTCTGAACAGTGAGATGAAAGTTGTTTCCCACCGTCAGTTTATGCCCCATCGACTCGAGGGCATCAGTTCCCATAAGGATGTTACCCTTTCCGATAGGCAATGCGACATGCATGATCTTGTCCTTTTCATGGTCCGGCACTCTCCCTCCTTCCGGCGTATCCTTGAAGCGTTGCAGTGCAGTAAACTCCCCGCCGAAGACGGACTTATAAAAATTGAATGCTTCCTCGGTGTTACCCGGGAGATTAATGTATGGATTAAGTGTCGCCATGATCTTGCTCCTTTCAGTTTTAATATGTTGCTGGGGTACCGGTTCTATTTAATAGTCGATTGGGGAGGTTCGGAATCGACATCCACCACAACAACTATAAGGTTTCTTCAATTCCATTGGTCCAGGACAGGAAACCGGGTTTATTACCCTTTCTTATATGATATAGAAGCTCATGCTAATATTCAACCTGATCGGATCATGCCCGACCCCTTGTAATTCGGTCATGGAACACCTACATTGGACTTGCCACCATTTCAAAAATACAGCTATGAAACGCATCATGAGAAATGGAGGAATATTCTTTAAATCTAAACGGGACCTGAACAATGTTCGTGCACCATTCTGCACCTGAGCGTCTGGGAAGTGGAGCGAAATTCGCTAGAATCGTTTTTACCATTGCGGCACTCTATGGATTCGTAACGATTATTCCCTTCTATTTTAGCGAGCACCGGCTCGCACTCGAATATCCTCCGCCAATAACGCACCCGGAATTCTACTATGCATTTGCAGGGGTATGTCTTGTCTGGCAAATTCTTTTTGTCTTCATCGCAGTCAATCCGGAGCGCTGCCGCATCATCATGATCCCGTGCATGTTGGAAAAATTATCTCTCCTTCCTGCATTTTTCATTCTCGCTCCGGAAAATAGATTCCCCAAGTCATGGCTGCCTCTGCTGGCAATCGATCTTGTCCTCGGAGCTTTATTTTTTGTGGCGTTCAAACTCACGAAGCGATGACTGTCGAAAAATTAACTTGCACCAATCCAGA
>JAWOMQ010000112.1:0-4495 GCA_033852415.1 Bacteroidota bacterium | reverse complement strand
ATATCGAGCAATCACGCACACTTGACGACCAAATCCGGAGCACATACAGGGAAATCGCCCACGGCAGGGCACGACTCCAGGTCGCCCGAGAGGGGGTCGACGCCGCGCAGGAGCAAGTCCGCATCGGAATGGTCGAGTTTGAGAACGGACGATCGACCGCGTTCGAATTGGTTCGTCTGGGCGAGGATCTTGCCGTTGCCGAACAGCAATATTCCGCGGCGCTCGTGCGCACAGCGAAAGCGGCAGCGATGCTCAGGCAATTGACTTCAGGTGGCTATTCACTCCAACACTAAGAGAGACTATTGCATGACGAAAATTTATTCTGAGGACCTTTGCACACATCGTTCTTTGCTCCGCCTGTGTCTGGCCAGGGTGCTTCCCATTTTCCTGATGAGCATTCTGATTTCTGCGTGTTCACGACAGGCGGGCGGTGGACATTTTTCGATGCCCCCCATGCCGGTTGAAGTGGCGCCGGCGAAAGTGCAGAAAGTTGAAGACAAATTTGAAGCCGTCGGAACTGTGGAAGCAACAGCTGCGATCACTGTCGTTTCCGAAATCGACGCCGCGGTCATTGACATTCCCTTCCAGGAAGGAAGTTTTATCAAAAAAGGCGGATTGATCGCGCATCTGGACGACTCGCAGCTCGCTGCCGAGGTTCAGCGTGCCGAAGCGCTCCAGGCTCAAAGTAAGACCAACTATGACCGCGTGAAGGCGGTCGTCGATCAGAAGGCGGGACCACCCCAGGATCTCGACGACGCTGCGGCCGCACTCAAGGTTGCCGATGCAAACCTCGCAGTCGCCAAAGCTCGGTTCTCGAAGACACGGATCACCGCCCCATTCGACGGAATCGTAGGCGCCCGCCGGGTCAGTGTGGGAACATTTCTTCGGGCAGGCCAGGCCATAACCGACCTTGCCTCGATCGATGAAATACGAGTTGATTTCTCTGCGCCGGAGCGATTCTTGCCGTCGCTTCATCAGGGCGCGGAGGTTACGGTATCTACGACCGCTTTCCCCGGATACAATCTCAAAGGTCGCGTCATAGCAGTTGAGCCGGTGCTGGATCCCGGGACGAGAACAGCGGGAGTCGTCGCACGCATGGCAAATCCGGATAGGAAATTCCGTCCAGGGATGTCTGCAAACATTTCGGTCGTTCTTAGTGAGAGACCTAGTGCGATTACGATCCCCAATGAAGCGGTGTTTGCAAACGGAAACCAATCATTTGTGTTCGTTGTCAAACCCGATAGCACTGCTTCCCGCGTTGCTGTCACGCTTGGGATCCGATTGCCGGATGCAGTTGAGGTTGTACAGGGCCTGCAAGCAGGTATGACAGTCGTGCGCGCGGGCCACCAGAAGCTCTTCGAAGGGGCAAAGGTGATACCGGTAATATCCCGTCCGACCGGAACTGTGGAATGAATATCAAGCGATGTGCGTCATCGATTACAAGCGTCAGTTTGTTCTTCATTGGTGAAGGAACAATCATATGAAACTGAGTAACATATCTATCCGGCGACCAGTGTTCGCAAGCGTCATGAGTCTGACAATCCTCCTGTTCGGAATCATCGCCTTTATACGGTTACCGGTGCGGGAATACCCCGACATCGATCCGCCGATTGTTTCGGTTGTCACGACATACCGTGGAGCAAGTCCCAGCGTTGTAGAAACCGAGATTACCAATATCCTCGAAGAGCAGTTCGCCACGCTCCAGGGCGTCAAGACTATGAGTTCCTCTAGCCGGGAAGAAGGGTCAGTCATTACAATTGAATTTGAACTGAACAGGAACGTGGATGAAGCTGCAAACGACGTTCGCGACAGGGTGTCCCGTGTTCGCGGGAATCTTCCCAGAGAAATCGACGACCCAATCATCTCCAAAGTGGACGCGAACGCTCAAGCTGTTGTCTGGCTTGCGCTCTCAAGTCAGCATCACTCAGGCCTCGAACTGACCGATATCGCCGACAGAGTATTGAAAGAGCGCATTCAACGCCTCCCCGGGGTCGGTTCCGTTATTCTCGGTGGAGAACGACGCTATGCCATGAGAGTCTGGCTGGATCCACTCCGGATGGCTGCCCACGGATTGACAACACAGGATGTCAAGTCTGCCATAGAACAAGAGAATGTAGAAATTCCCGGTGGGAGAGTGGAAGGACGGGAACGGGAATTTGCTGTTCGTACGCAGGGAGAGCTTTCGAAGCCTGAGGAATTCGGAGCCATCATTGTTTCACAGAAACAAGATGATGTTGTACGTCTGCGCGACATTGCCGATGTCACGGTCGGCGCGGCAGATGAACGCACCGCCGTCAGGTATAACGGATCGCCGGCAATTGGACTCGGAATTGTCAAGCAATCCAAAGCAAGCACTGTGGATGTCGCAAGAGCCGTCCGTGCTGCACTTCCTGACCTTGTCAAACTCCTCCCGGCCGGAATGGTGCTGGATGTTGCATACGACTCATCGACGTTCATAACCGATTCCATTGACGAGGTTCAGCAGACGCTGATCATTGCCATGTGCCTCGTCATCCTGGTGGTTCTCGCATTTTTGAAGAGCATCAGGGCGACAACCATCCCGACGCTCGCGATTCCGGTTTCGATCATCGGCGCACTCGCCGTTGCGTATTTCGCAGGATTCACAATTAACATCCTCACCCTTCTCGCTCTCGTTTTGGCAATAGGGCTGGTTGTCGACGACGCTATCGTTGTCCTGGAAAACATTTTCCGTCACATGGAAATGGGAAAAACGCGCTTGCGGGCGGCATTTGACGGGAGCAACGAAATCGGCTTTGCGGTCGTAGCGACAACCATCGCACTTGTCGCTGTCTTCATCCCCCTGGCATTCCTTACCGGATCGGTCGGACGATTGTTCAATGAATTCGGGATGACAGTCGCTGTCGCGGTTTTGATCTCCGGCTTCGTAGCGCTGACATTAACACCTGTGCTCTCATCCAAAATCCTCAAACCGCTCCATGGAACAAGCAAAGGGTGGGCAACCAGATCTTTTGATTCATTTTTCGAGTGGTTAAACCGTTTTTATGATCGCATTCTGAGATGGGCTCTGCGGCGTCCGCTCCTGATGATACTTCTTGCCGTCGCCACAATCGCTCTGAGCGTTGGTCTCTTCAAACTCCTCCCGAGCGAACTTATTCCGATCGAAGATCGCGGCATTGGATTCGGCATCGTGATCGCGCCCGAGGGGTCGACGCTTGAATACACCGACGGTTACATGCGACAGGTTGAGAATCGCCTGCTCGCCCTGCCGGAACGACAAGGCGTCTTCACTGCAACGGGTTTGGGCTTCGGAGGTCCCGGATCCGTGACAAACGGCTTCATTTTTCTGGCACTCAAGCCCCGATCCGAACGGTCAAAATCCCAACAAGAGATTGTCCAGGAAATGTTCCCTCAATTGATTTCAATCCCGGGGGTACTCGCGTTTCTCATAAATCCACCGAGCATCGGTGGAGACGTCAATTCAACCCCAATTCAGTATGTGCTGGAGGGGGATAACTATGAAGACTTGAGTCAGGCCGTCGGGACGATGATGGGAGAGGCATCGAAATTAGGTTACCTTGTGAATATGAACACTGACCTCCTCCTGAACAAGCCACAGCTTGACGTTCATATTGACCGTGAACGCGCATCTGCGCTTGGGGTTTCGGTCACGGAAATAGGCTCAACGCTCGAGACCCTCCTCGGCGGAAGCGTTGTAACCAATTTCAAACGAGGGACGAAGCAATATGATGTACTTGTGCAAATGAAGCCGCAGGAACGCTCCACTCCTGACGCAATCCGGGATATTTACATCCGCGCGTCCGGTGGATTAACACAGCTCGCAAATGTCGTGCACGTGAGTGAAACTGTCGCTCCAAAAGAGCTGAACCATTATAACAGGATTCGGTCTGCAACGATTACCGCGAATCTCGTGCCGGGCATGAGTATCGGGAAAGCATTGGACGACCTTGACCATATCGCCGAGACGAAACTACCCTCGACTGTCAAGCACGAATATGCAGGAGAATCATTAGAATACAAGACCTCAAGCGCAGGTCTCTATTTCATGTTCCTCCTCGCGATCGTCTTTATCTATCTGGTACTCTCTGCACAGTTTGAAAGTTTTGTTCATCCTTTCACGATATTGTTTTCAGTACCCCTTGCGGTATTCGGGGCACTGCTGACGCTCTTTCTGTTCCGTCAGAGTCTTAACATTTATTCCCAGATCGGACTTATCATGCTGATTGGGTTGGTGACTAAGAATGCCATTCTTATTGTAGAGTTTGCGAATCAGTTGCGAGCGCGCGGGAACAGCATTGCCGAATCCGTTGTCCAAGCCGCAACCATTCGATTACGACCAATTCTCATGACCTCGTTTGCAACTATTTTCGGGGTACTTCCTATTGCAATCGGCCTTGGCGCCGGTGCCGAATCCCGCCGGCCGTTGGGCCTTGCGGTTGTAGGCGGATTATTCTTTTCGACATTCCTCACACTGGTAATTGTGCCGACAGTTTAC
>JAWOMQ010000007.1:0-3185 GCA_033852415.1 Bacteroidota bacterium | reverse complement strand
TACAACTTCAAACCTTCTGATATCCAGTGGATCCCTTATAAGCCAAAAGCAACCATGCGGGTACTCAATCGTATCTACCCTGAAGGGATTACAATTCCCGAATATTTTCAGGGAAAAAACATCGTCCATTTACCAACGATGAAATGTCACATCTATACCACGACAACGGGTGCGATGAAGAACGCTTTCGGAGGTCTTCTCAATACAAAGCGGCATTATACCCACAGCTGGATCCATAAGACGCTTGTTGACCTGTTGGCAATTCAAAAGGAGATTCATGCAGGTATCTTCGCGGTCATGGACGGCACGACGGCAGGGAACGGGCCCGGCCCGAGGACAATGTTCCCGGTTGTGAAGGATTATATTCTTGCCAGCTCTGACCAGGTGGCAATTGATGCGGTCGCAGCGAAAATGATGGGGTTCGATCCGATGAGCATCGAGTATATCAACCTGGCCCATGAGGACAAACTCGGCACAGGTGATCCGCGTGAAATTGAAATTGTCGGAGCCGACATCTCCGGAGAATCATGGGGATTTACCGTCGGTGACAACGGTGCGAGTCTTGTCGGAGACATCATGTGGTTCGGGCCGCTGGCGAAATTTCAAAGGCTATTCTTTCATACACCCCTGGTAAACGTTTTTATTTTCGGTTCGGAAGCATATCACGACTATTACCGGTGGCCTCTCAAGGACCGCAAGATTTTTGAGGAGTGGAGAGCCCAGACTCACTGGGGAAAATTGTTCCGGGAATACGAAACCGGCGACGTGTGGGCACGGCAGTCGGCCAACCAAACCCGCTCCGCATGAATCATCTGAACCGGATGGTAGACTACTTCTCTATTCAACATAAGTGAACCTTTGATTTCCCGGTCGCAGAGACGAGCTGAATTCCTCCTCTTCCTTGTGACGTTCGTGTGGGGAAGCACGTTTGTCATCACGAAGGGTATCCTTGAAGAGAACTCTCCGCTGTGGTACACTACCGTCCGCTTTGCGTTCGCAACCGTCCTGACCTTTGCCATTTTTTACCGTCAGTTGTTACACTTCTCGCTGAAAACACTCTGGCGTGGCTGCATCCTCGGCTTCTTTTTGTTCGGCGGCTTTATCGCCCAGACAATAGGCTTACAATATACCACAGCATCGAAATCTGCCTTCTTCACGGGTTTTCTCACAATTCTTACTCCTGTAATGCAGTTTTTCTTTTATCGGATTCTGCAGCAGAAACCGCACCCTATCACCAGCGGCAATATTTTCGGTGTGCTCCTTGCAACCGTTGGATTGTACTTTTTGACTTCTCCCGAAGGATCCGAGTTCAACAGGGGAGACGGATTATCGCTAATCTGCGCAGTTCTTTTCGCAATGTATATCGTGTATCTCGATTATGTTTCCGGTTTTGAGCCTCAGAAAATGCAGCTCCTCTTTATTCAATTTGCTTTCTGTGCGGTGGGAGGGGCGATCGCAGCACTTCTGTTTGAGGAGTTTCGCGGAAGCTGGTCCGCAGATTATATTCTTGCCCTGGCGTACCTGACAATTTTTGCCACGATCATCACGATGGCAATTCAGACCAGGTACCAGGGTGACTCAACCCCGACGCGAGCGGCGATCATTTTTGCAATGGAACCGGTCATTGCAGGTATCCTCGCGTTTTTTGTCCGCGGGGAAGTAATTGGTATCCTCGGTATTGTGGGAGGATGCCTGATCCTGTTTGGCTTGCTGGCGTCAGAGTTGTCAGACCAATTTACATTCCTAAAAAAAGAGATCATTGCAGGATGAATACCGGATGCCCAAGAGGGGGCTTCGTATTCGCTCCGCCGGATGAGGTAGTTGACTTTCACTCATTTTCCTTGTATTATCTCAAATAATTCCTGCGAATGGAAGTTTGCGCTCATATTGTCGTGAAGGGATTGGTCCAGGGCGTCGGATTTCGTTATTTTGCCGCATCGCGGGCGAGGCAATTTGAGTTGAAAGGGTTTGTAAAGAACATGCCAAGCGGAGACGTCGAGATCAGGGCGGAAGGGGAACGACAGGCAATTGAGATTTTTTTGCGCGAGATAAAGGTGGGACCGCGCTCTGCACAGGTGACCGATGTGGAAATCGAATGGCACAAACCAAATCATTCGTACTCTGGTTTCTTCATAGAGTAGGCAGTCGTTATCACTATAGCTAGAACATGAGAATCGGTTTCGGATACGATGTCCACCGGATGGTTGTTAACCGCAAGCTCGTTCTCGGTGGCGTCGAGATTCCGTTTTTTAAAGGTTTGCTGGGCCATTCAGATGCGGACGTTCTCTGCCATGCCTTTGCGGATGCACTTTTGGGAGCTGCAGCATTGGGGGACATTGGCCGTCATTTTCCCGACGCAGACCCCCGGTTTAAAGATATATCCAGTTTGATCCTCCTCAAGCATGTGGGTGAGCTGATGCGAGTGAATAATTTCACGATCATTAATGTCGATTCCACCGTATTGCTCCAACAGCCAAAGATCACCCCGTATGTTAAGAAAATGCGCGAAAATATTTCTCAGGCTCTTGAGATTCCCTTTTCTTCGGTATCGATAAAAGCCACGACGAACGAGGAACTTGGTTTTATCGGCATGGGCGAAGGTGCTGCGGCGTATGCCATTGCATCCGTTCAACAAAACCAGCTGGGACTCAACCTGTAGACAGAGGGATCATATGCGGCATTTTCCCGCCAGTTCTCACTCCACGATCTATTAAACAATGGTTGATTTTCTGTATTCGATCGATCTCTCCATTTTCACATTCATCAACAGTTCGCTTGCAAATCCCGTTTCGGATGTCGTTTTTCCGTTCTTCACCCATCTTACAGAGACTTGGTATGGAATCACAATCCTTTCTGTTGCATGGCTGGCACTGTTCTTCAAAGGCGGGAAACAGGGTAAGGCCGTCGCATTGCTGATTATTCCGCTGGTCACACTGAGCGATCAGATGAGCAGCACACTCGTCAAAAAATTCGTCATGCGCCCTCGACCCTGTCACGACATTGATGGAGTTGCGATCGTTCAACATATTCGCCTCCTGGTCCCATGCGGGAGCGGCTATTCGTTTCCTTCTTCACATGCAACGAACGCCTTTGCCATTGCCACCTTCTTCGCCTACTATTTCCGACATGCCCGTGCGGCGCTTTTTACAACCGCTTCTCTCGTTGCACTGTCGAGAGTCGTCGTG
>JAWOMQ010000118.1:0-7317 GCA_033852415.1 Bacteroidota bacterium | reverse complement strand
CATCAGGAAGTCATCGTCCATGATCTTGAAACCGGCCAGGAGCGCACAGTTACTTCTGACAAAAAAACCATTAATGAAGTTGCCTGGTTACGCGAGGATCAAATCGCATATACGACCAACAAAGGCGGGCTTTACAACGTATGGATAACCCCTGTGAGAGGTGGAACACCCGTTCAGATTACCAAAGAAACCACAACCCCTCCCAGTGCCATTAAAGCCAGCACTGATGGTCACAAAATGCTTTATCTTCAAAGCAACTTTGTGAGTGATCTCTACATCGTTGACATCGCAAACAACCGCTCTCAGCAGATCGCATTTGGCGAAGATTTCCAGATGCAGGCAAAGTTTTCGCCCGACAGTAAACGTATCGCCGTGGCGTTCAGCAATGACAACGTGAATACATCCCACATTGCCGTTATGGGCCGCGACGGCCGAGATAGGAAACAACTGACATTCGGTGAGGAAATAGCTACATACCCGGAATGGTCTCCGGATGGAAGGTGGATTGCATATTCTTCGCGGAAGGGGTCCGAGCCCGATGACTCCGATCGAACATATCTCATTGATGCGCCCAACCCCGGTGCACCGAGATACCTTGCCAAAGGATCGGCGTTGTACTGGATCGACTCCATACGATTGCAGATTTACACCAATAATGGAATTTTCATCACCTCTATCGACGGAGGACCGTTGACAAGGGTCTATGATGATTCAACACGGGCCTTCTACACCGAAGGATGTAAGTATATCATCTACCGTGATTTCCGGCATGGAAAAGATCCCCTGCAGTGGTGGATCGTGGATGGATCCAGCCCACGGGAAGTCCAGCGAAGAACCGCCCGGATGCTTGTGAAAAGTAAATGGCTTGTCCTTCGGGGAAACACATGTTACTGGATGGCCGAAATTGGAGAGGTCTGGACGATGGTTCTCCCGAACGGAAACCCGAGACGGATAACGGCTGATCTCCTGGGGGTGGACAATTCCGAATACTTCGGCCCCAGCACGGACGGAAAGGAAATCATCATAGGAAAATGGCGGTTTAATTCTAGCATGGTGATCGTCGAAAATCTCTTCAAGTAGACAATGATTCATAGAAGTATTGATGATTGGGGGATTAGATCATTGACGATTGTGGGATTGAAACATTGACGATTGAGAGATCGGATCATTGACGATTGAGGGATTGAAGCATTGATGATTGAGAGATTGGGTGATTGACGATTGTAGGATTGAATTATTGACGATTGAATGGATCCTCTTGACAATCGTCAATGAATCAATGATTAAATGAGCCAATTATCCTTATGATCGGACAGACCATTTCTCACTACAAGTCCCAAAACTACCTGCGAGTCCCGGTTTGCGGGACGGGCGGATGCAATTTTGAGGACCCTGACGAATCCGCGATAGCGGATGAGGAGGGGACTCTTACATGATAGGCCAAACAATCTCCCACTACAAAGTAATCGTAAAACTTGGTGAAGTGCCAATCCGACTGGACTTAGTGAGTGGAGCGAAACTAAGTCCATTTGTCGGATTGAGCATCCTGAGGGAGCGCAGCGACCGAAGGAGCCCCATATGATTGGGCAAACGATCTCACACTATAAGATCCTCGAGAAGTTGGGTGAAGGTGGTATGGGCATCGTCTACAAAGCCCACGACACTGAACTTGACCGCGATGTCGCGTTGAAATTCCTTCCGAACTATCTCACAAGCGATCCCGCTGAAAAGGAGCGTTTCTATCACGAAGCGCGCGCAGCATCCGCACTTAATCATCCTAATGTCACAACCATTTATGAGATCAAGGACTACGAGAATCCCACTACAAAAGATAGGCAACTCTATATAGCGATGGAGTATGTGGAGGGTGAAACGCTCAAGAGTGTCGTTGGTTCTGATAGTCTGTCCATCCGGAAGGTTCTTGATATTGCAATTCAGATATGCGAAGGGCTGGCTGCCGCACATGAAAAAGGCATTGTCCACCGTGATATCAAGAGCGAGAATATCATCATTACCCCGAAGGGACAGGCGAAGATCATGGATTTTGGCCTCGCAAAATTTCAGGGGGCCACAAAGCTTACCAGGACCGGCTCCACTCTCGGAACGGCTGCCTACATGAGTCCCGAGCAAGCCCGCGGTGAAGATGTGGATCACCGTTCGGATTTGTTTTCCCTCGGTGTTGTTTTGTATGAGTTACTCGCGAGCCGATTGCCATTCAGGGGTGAACATGTAACCGCATTAATGTATTCGATCACCAATGAAGAACCCCCTCCCCTGGCGCGCTTCAACGAGAAAGTGACCGACGAGTTACAGCGCATCGTTTCGAAAGCACTGGAAAAAGACCGGGATGATCGCTATCAGCATGCGGATGATTTTCTCTCGGATCTCCGGCGGGAACGAAAAAAACTGGAATATGCCCGGACGGGTTACGCCACCGCATCTGCGAGCGCAGTACAGCCCGTTGCACAAATGAGTCAACATCCCCTCGTCGTACCGAATAAAAGGAAGTGGCTGTACGTACTTCTTGGAGGGATACTCGTGGCTGGCCTTGCAGCCATCGCATTGCTGTTTTTCCCGAAGAGGTCGGACGGTCTGAATCCAGACTGGACCCAACACTCCCTGGAAATTCCATTTTCTGACATCGGCGAACTGGCAATTTCAGGAGATGGGAACTGGATAGCCTTCTCGGCCACAGATCAAGATGGCACGATGGGCATCTACATTATGAATGCCAAGCAGGGCGGACCCCGTCTTGTCACCACCATAGAAAAACAAGGCTGGCTCCCTGGTGTGGATTTGTCACCTGATGGTGGACTTTTGCTCTATTACTGTGTGTCTAATAAAACTTCGGGCACATTCGACGGATACGTTATCTATTCGAATGGCGGGCCTCCCAGAAAGATCATCGAAGGAGGCCATCTCAGCCGTTTTCTGCCGGACGGACAACATGTGGCTTTCTTTAGGAGCGATTGGTCAACGTATCGATCAGAGTCCGGTAAAAACGAATTATGGAGTGTCGGAATTGATGGTTCCGGCCCCCGCCGTGAGTTCATCGATTCTGTAGGGAACACCACAGAAGGACATATTTCGTTTTCGTACTCACCGGATTGTAAGAAAGTTGCCTGGTTAAGGACATATCCACAAAAGTACGAGGAAATCATCATCCATGATCTAACGACCGGTGAGGAAAAAGCCATCACTTCTGCGAAAAAGAATATTAATGAGGTACTTTGGTGCAGGGGAGATAAAATCGTTTACACAACAAACAGGAATGGAATCTACAATATCTGGATGGTCTCAGCGGAAGGAGGAGAGCCTGTCCAGATCACGAAGGGGAATGAAGCTGTAGGATCTGCCATCCATGGATCTTCGGATGGGCAGCGGCTGATCTATGGTGAAGGGAGGCGGGTGGCCGATCTTTGGCTTGTCGACATCGCAGAAAACCGTTCCCGGAAGATCACATTCGCGGAAGAGAACATTTATGCCCCGGCCTTTTCACCAGACAGCAAGTATATTGCGTTTTTGGTTGCAAGACCCGAGGAGACCGGTCCGCCGATCGATCAGCTATTTAGTCCCACGCACCTTTATGTGATGGACAAAACCGGGAAGAATCGAAGACAACTTACATTTGGGGAGGAGATCGCCTCAAGTCCGGTCTGGTCTCCTGACGGTAAGCAGATTGCCTATGGCATCCGAAAACTTGCAGAAACAGCCGAATCGACCCGAACATATATTATCGATGCGGCAAAGCTGGGCTCGCCACGGTATCTCACTGCCGGACGGCCCGACCAGTGGCTCGACTCATCGAGATTGATGGTCGTTCGGAAAGGGATAGTATATCTTACATCTATCGAAGCACCTTCTCCAACCAGAGTGTATGATGATTCGACATGGTCGGAATACATTCTTGGAGGAAAATACATTCTCTCGCTTGATTATCGTGTAGGACAACCTGGGAAGAGAAATTTTTGGATTATCGATCCCACTGAAACACCAGAGGAACAGCACAAGCACGCCCGAAAACTTGCCTGGACTAACTCCGGCATTGTTCTTGACGGACCCGGGAAGTATCTCTACCAGATCAGAGGCATCGGGGAAATATGGAGAATGAGTCTCCCCGATGGTAAAGAAGAACGTATACAAGCTGATCTTCTGGGCGTAGATCCCTTCCAGGGCTTTACGACAAGCTGGGATGGAAAAGAGATTGTTGTCGTCAAGGCCCGGCAAGAATCGAGAATCGTGATGATCGAAAATCTTTTCAAGTAAACAATGATTTATAGAAGTATTGACGATTGTAAGATTGAAGCATTGACGATTGAGGGATTGGGTGATTGACGATTGTAGGATTGAATTATCGACGTTTGAATGGATCCTCTTGACAATCGTCAATGAATCAATGATTAAATGAGCCAATTATCCTTATGATCGGTCAAACCATATCACATTATAAGATACTTGAAAAGCTTGGCGAGGGCGGGATGGGTGTGGTCTACAAAGCCCATGATACCAAACTTGACCGTGACGTAGCGCTCAAATTTCTCCCTGCTGACCTTACAAAGGATCCCGAGGCCAAAGACCGGTTCATCCATGAGGCAAAAGCGACCTCTGCTCTTCAGCACACAAATATTTGCACGGTCCATGATATCGACCAGACGGCGGACGAGCAGTTATTTATTATCATGGATTTCTATGAAGGAGAGACCCTTAAAAAACAGATAGAAAAGGGGCCGTTGAAGATTGACAACGCATTGGAGATCGCCATTCAGGTTGCCCGAGGCTTGTCGAAAGCACACGAAAAAGGTATCGTCCATCGTGATATCAAGCCTGCAAATATACTGATAACAACCGACAGTGAAGTCAAAATTCTGGATTTCGGTCTTGCAAAGCTGCGTGGATTATCGAAACTTACGAAGACCGGCTCAACGGTAGGGACGGCTCCATATATGTCTCCTGAACAGGCCAAAGGAGAAACTGTAGATCATCGCACAGATATCTGGTCACTGGGTGTTGTCCTGTATGAAATGATCTCCGGTCAATTGCCCTTTAAGGGAGAATATGAGCAGGCAATAACCTACCAGATCATCAATTCACCTCCTGAGCCGGTTACAGGGATTCGCACCGGTGTCCCAATGGAACTAGAACAGGTAATCAACAAATGCTTACAGAAATATCCCGATGAGAGGTATCAAACTACTTCAGATCTCATTGCTGACCTGAAGCGTCTGCAACGAACGGCAAGCCAGTCAATTCCGGCAACAACAGAACAAGCTCCAAAACCCTCTCCGAAGAGAACCCGATGGCTTATAATCCCGGCACTTATCGCCCTCGGGATCGCGCTGGTAATAATATTCAAACCTTTTTCCAGACAACCCGAGCACAGCAGGAAATCGGTTGCGGTTCTACCATTTAAGAATCTGAGCAGCAGCAAAGACGACGAATATTTCAGTGAAGGAATTGCGGAGGATATCCGGACTCTCCTCTCGAATATCACCGATCTGAAAGTAATATCACAGCAGGGTGTCCAGAAATATAAGAACAGCGACAAGAGCATCACCGAAATCGGGAAAGAACTGGACGTCGCGGCGGTACTTGAGGGAAGCGTTCAACATGCGGGTAACCAGGTACGGATCAACGCGCAGCTGATCGATGCGACTGATGAAAGCCATATCTGGGCGCAGAAATATGATAAGGAGATGGCACAAATATTTTCGATTCAAAGCGAGGTTGCTCAGTATATTGCCCTCGCTCTCAAGGCATCACTCTCTCAGCGCGAAAAGGCCGTAATCGGGAAAAGTCCTACTCAAAATCCCGATGCCTATGTTTACTACCTGAAAGGTCGCGAATGCTTTAACAAGCGCACGAAACAGGATAATGATAATGCCGTCGCGCTTTTCAAACAGGCCCTCGCACTTGATCCGAACTATGCCCTCGCATATGCCGGCCTCGGTGATGCGTATGTCTTTCGCCCGATGTGGGGATACCCCACAGTGTGGACAGATTCATCCATCGCGATGAGCAGGAAGGCGGTTTCTCTCGACTCAAATCTTGCGGAAGGCTACAAAGCACTCGGCGATGGATATAATACCAAGGGATGGATGAAAAAAGGTCTGGAGTGCTTCCGTAAAGCCGTTGAGCTGAATCCCAACTATTTTCCTGCCGTGAACAATATCGGATTTAACCTCGGCAGTTTCGGAAAATTTGTTGATATGATTTATTGGGACAAAAAGGCACTGGCCCTGGATCCGACGCACGCATTCGGCTATTTCTCGGTTGGGATGGACTATTATGTACTGGACGATGACTCCATGGGACAGGTGTTGATTAACAAGGGGATGGTTCTCCAGTCTGGCAGAAATGATGCGCATGTCGATGTACTTGGGAAAATACATATCTCCCGCCGGGACTACAAGGGAGCTCTTGATTTAGCCAAGAGCGTTTTTTCAGAAGATCCGGGGAATGCTGTTGCCACCTGGATTGCCGGCCAGGCCGAACTCTTCCAGGGACACTATCCCGAGGCGAAACGTTATTATGAGAAACTCATGGCAACCGACTCGCTGAATTCTTCAGACGAAATTGGGTATATTCTCTGGAAAATGGGGAAAAAGGATGAGGCACAGATGCTGTTCGCTCTTAACCGCCACGCACTGGAAAAGTCATTGCGAGAGGGGAACGAATATTGGGGGGCCCCATTCGAATTGGCGAGAATAAACTCTGTGGAAGGCAACAAAACGGAAGCATATATACAACTGCAGAATGCAATCGATGCGGGGTGGAGGGATTACCGTATTGGCCAGATTGATCCCTTGCTTGAGAACCTGCGCAACGATGACCGATTCAAGCAAATGATGGCGAATATTAAAAACCAGATTGACCAGATGAGAAAACAGGTCAGGGAAATAGAAAAGAACGAATTGATCCGGAACTAGGGAAAACATTAGGAGAAGCCATGAACATTACAGTCAGTCAGGTGGGAAAAAGCACGGTCATAAAACTGGATGGCGACTTCATAAGCGAAGTCGATCAACTTGCCTTTCGCGATCGAGTGCATGACCTGGCTAAGCAGGGCAAAATTGATCTGATTATTGATCTTAGCTCCGTAAAACATATGAACAGCTGTGGACTGGGATCATTGATTTGTGCATTGACTACCGTACGCAAATCGGGCGGCGATCTTCATGTAACCGCGGTCGGACCGGAGGTTGCAGAAATTTTTCGGATTACGAGACTCGATGCGGTATTGCGGACTCATGCAGACGTGTAGTGCCGGATGCATGCTATGATGAGATCATGATTATGAATTAATCACTGTTGGAGATA
>JAWOMQ010000165.1:0-24916 GCA_033852415.1 Bacteroidota bacterium | reverse complement strand
CCCCGCCGCAGCGAAGCCGGTTGCATCTGTTTCCATATGTCAATTGCACGCCGTCTCTTTGCCATGGGGAGAGCTATCCGCAATAATCAAAAGGGAAATTTCTTTTCATAAAACTCTCTCGTAACATCAAGCCAGAAAATCAGTCCTCGCCATTTGCCGTATTTCTGGTAGAATTTTTCAACTGTCCGGTCGTTTCCCCTACGGCCATTCCTGTAAATTTCAAAAAACTTTGCCCGGCACCAGCTATCAAGACCCAGATAATCGTACCGTCCAAGCAACTTAAGGATATTGCCGGCGGCATATGGACCAATACCTTTAAGCGACCTCACGAGATCAAATAACTCCTTCGTTGGAATATCGGTACCTCTCCATTGTTCGAGGTCGAGGGTTCCCCTTGCAACCTTCTGAGAAAGTTCGAGGAGGTAGGAGGACCTGTATCCGACTTTCACCTCTTTCCGCAAGAACTTTTCTGAACTCTCAGCGATCGCCTCCGGTGAGGGAAATGAATATCCCGCGCCGTCTACGGGATTTCCAAAAAGCCGGCAAAGATTGTTCACCATTATTTCTGTCAATGCCCAACTACAGTTCGTCGTACATATCATTTTTACAACGTCTTCATACACCGAAGGGGATCTCAGCAATCTACCCGCTTTCTTTCTGGCGATCCATGTGAACGGCTGATGCTGCCGTGTGAGGCGATAGAACTCACCCAGATCTTCGTCAAGCCGCAGACAGGCAGTGATGGTCCGTTTAATGAAGTTTTCATCCTCCGGATCCAACCGATAATTTGAATCGGCAGCTACCCCTATGTTGTTCCTATCGTTTTCTGTAATGCGGAGAAGAACGTTCCTCCCGCCGGGGAGTGTAACGGTTCGGAGGAGCCGCCCGTTCTCTTTATCCACCTTAAATGGGGACAAAGCACACCACCCATGGCTGAAAACTGTCGGCCAAAGTCTGAAATCTGTCGGTGTGGCTAGCGAAATAGAACGCATCGCGCGACGTCGGGCCACGTCAAAGGATACGGTTGTGTGTGAATACGGCACTCACTTTGGAGATCAGCGAAAGGTGTCCGGGAGTTTGTTCAGGAGCATCTCGTTCGTAGGATATTCCTCAACTGCCTTGAGCAGCATCGTCATCGCCTCTTTGGGTTTCATTCGGTTGAGAACTCTTCTCAAGGCCTGGTAGCGAGCAGTTTGGTCGCCAAACAACAATTCTTCGCGCCTGGTACCGGATTCAGCGATACCCACGGCAGGAAATATTCTGTCATTCGCAAGGTCCCGGTTTAAGACCAGTTCCATGTTTCCCGTCCCTTTGAACTCCTGAAATATGAGCTCGTCCATGCGCGAATTGGTGTCGATGAGCACCGTGGCAATGATAGTCAACGATCCCTCCCCTTCCAACGCCCGAGCCGAACCAAAAATCCGCTTCGGAATCTCGAGTGCCCTGATATCCACTCCGCCAGACATTGTTCGACCGCTGCCGCGCTGTGCCGAGTTGAACGCCCGACCCATGCGCGTAAGCGAATCAAGGAGAAGGACAACATCCCTGCCTGCCTCCACCTTGCGTTTTGCATATTCAAGGACAAGCCGTGAGAGGCGGACATGGCTGCCGCGCTCGCTGTCGCTCGAGCTTGCGAAGACTTCTCCTTTGATTGTTCTTTGCATGTCCGTAACCTCTTCTGGTCGCTCATCGATCAGCAGCACAAGAAGATCGATTTCCGGATGATGTGTACTGATCGCGTGGGCAAATTGCTGCATCAGGATGGTTTTGCCTGCTTTGGGCGGCGAAACGATGAGCGCCCTCTGCCCTTTCCCTATAGGACACAGAAGGTCGACAACACGCATAGGTATTTCCCGGGGCGACGAAGACAAGGTAAGGCGTTCAAATGGTGTGACCGCCACTTTCCGGCTGAACTCGGTCACCGCTTGCCACCGTGCTGGTTCCATGCCATTGATCTGAGCGACATTGGAGAGGACGGGTTTTCCTCTCTCGGACATGGCAATAGTGCCTCTGACGAGACACGCTTCTCGAAGTTTCAGCCGATGGATAGTGTCCGGTGAGACATAGGGATCTCGGGAATGCGCCTCAAGGGTGAGCGAGCGTAATCGTAGAAATCCCCCGTTCCTGGAATCACCTTCCAGCAACCCTTCATACTCAGGTTGCGACGGGTCCTGGGACTTTGTTTTTGTCGGAATTTTTGTACCTTTCAGTTGAACTTTACCGATGAAACCCTATGAAATTATTGAACATCCAGATCCTCCTTCTTCGCCTCGTGCTCGGAGCCTTGTTTCTCAGCGCCGGACTGGAAAAATACCACGAGGGGTGGCTCACGAATTCAGAACCCCTGCACGCATCCCTTGCGGCATATGAAAAAAATGCAACCGGATTTAACCTCACATATCTGGAGGAGGTTGCATTACCGTACTCCGGTGTCTGGTCCAAGCTCATGTGTGCGGGTGAACTGGCGCTCGGCGTTTCATTGCTGCTGGGATGTTTAGTCCGTCTCTCGACCTTCATAGGGCTACTCTTCGTCCTCAATCTCTACGCGGCGAACGGTTCACTCTACTCCCTTAAATTCTTTGGAACCCCCTGGTCTGGCCTCATATTCATATCGCTTCTGATCCTCTTGCTTTCACGGGCCGGACGCTGGGCAGGAATCGACGCCCTTTTTGCGAAATCAAATTCAAAAGGATTGTTCTGGTAAAGGGCGCATCCGCAGGGTTAGATTTCCACGGGATGATCGATATCCATTTCCAGTTTTAGCGTCTCATTGGCATAAATAATTGCACTACGGGACGCAGGAAGTTGAATCTTCCAATCACCTTTTGGATTCTTCACCACAGAACCCCACAATTTCCGAAGTCTCCAGGTTGTGAATTGCTCCCAGAAAACCCACCCAAAATAGGCGACCCTTTCTTCAAGATAGAAGGCGGGGACACGCTCGCCAGGATCGCAGACCACCTTCCCCACGGTCCGTGCCACATAGCCGGAAGCAATCAACCGTTCGATAAAGCGCGCTGTCAGATCCTGACCGTCGAAGTTCAATTCGTGCCTCGAGCGGGTAACCGTGCGCCCATCTATGATCGCGTCGAGCACATCGGTGACTCGCTTGTCTGAGGAGGCAGGCTGCATAATCGTCGGGGAAAATGGAACGTATTCAATATATAAAGCCCCGCAACCACATGCAACCGGTCTCACATCCTCACCCTTTTGCCCTACAGTCATTGTCAGAACAAAATCTTCTCCAGGGCATATGAACTTGTTTCGCGAGCAGAGAATCAATATCTTTTGCCGTTAGTCAAGATCGGGCATACTCCAATGTCATCAAAAACAGGAATCGTTTATCACGATCGATTTCTCGATCATGATACCGGTGTTTCGCATCCGGAACGCCCGGATCGATTACGCTCGATCACAGCACAGCTAAAGAGCCAATCGCTATGGAGTGAGATTCACCATCTGATGATCGACCCTGCGGATGAGGAACATATCCTCAGGGTGCACGATCCGCGCCATCTTCGGTTCATTCGCGAATCGTGCGCGGTGGGCCGAAGGTTGCTCGATGAAGGCGATACGGTTGTCTCCGCACAATCCTATGCTGTCGCCCTGCTGGCAGCGGGAGGAGTACTTGCGGCAGTGGATGCAGTCGTGCAATCTACGCTCCGGAACGCCTTTTGCGCCATACGTCCGCCCGGCCATCATGCGTGCCGCGACCGGGTGATGGGTTTTTGTTTATTCAATAACATTGCGATCGCTGCGAGATATGCCCAAAGCGTGCACAGGATCAAACGCATCGTCATTGTTGACTGGGACGTCCATCACGGTAATGGCACACAGGAAATTTTTTATGAAGATGCGACGGTCCTCTACATCAGCACACATCAATATCCACTTTGGCCCGGGACAGGAAGCAGAGACGAACGTGGAGCGGGAGCCGGGTCAGGCTACACACTGAATATTCCGCTGCGTCCGGGATCAGGTGAAGACGAATACGTCGCAGCATTTCAGACTCAGATTCTACCTGCCATCGACGCTTTCCGACCAGATTTATTTCTCATCTCGGCGGGCTTTGACGCACACATGGATGATCCACTGGCGAGCATGAATCTGACGGAGGATTCATTCCAAAAAATGACCGCACTCATTGCCGAGAGCGCCCGGAAACATTGTGAGGGGAGAATTGTATCGCTGCTCGAAGGGGGATACAATCTCCCTGCGCTTGCTTCAAGCGTGGAGCTCCACGTCCGTACGCTTATGGACGTTTCTTGACTTTCACTCAGGAGTTGGCTAAAATACAGTCGGGCAAAGAATATCCGTGAAAAACTCTACTCAGCTCGCTGTCTATTCACTCGTATCGATCATCATGCGGCTCCTGAGCGGGGTGATGATCGGATTTTTATTCTTATTCCTCCTCCCACTGGCAATACCTTATCTGCAAAATGCGACATCCTTCGGATATATACGTTCGGGATTATCGCTTGAAGCAATGGGTGAAACTCTGATCAGAAAGAGTGTCCCGACGATAGTCGCCGGGAGAGACATTACGCGCTGGATTGCCGTTCTCATCTTTTTCCTCCTTAGCGGGAGCTTTAGCCGCTCCGGCGAGAAATACCATGGTCGGGCACAGTATCTGCGATATAAAATTTCCATGGAATTATGGAAACGGCAGATGCATCTCTCCGATGATGCAGGCATTTTATCACCGCTGAACAAGAAGCTGGAGATGATCAAGAGCGCGAAGCGGAAAGACCGCGAGATTTTGCTCAAGGAATTTGCTGAAACAAAGCGAAAACTCGATGAAATGGGGAGAGATCTTGCCTTCCTATCGATTGACGTTGTCGACTCGACAGGGATGAAAAAAGGTGAGGAGCGCGGAAGCATCGAACATGACTTTAAAGAATTTCGCCGGTATGTCGACCGCGTTCTTGCAGGGTACGGATGTCTCAAATCAACATGGACACCGGACGGTGTCATGAGCGCCTTCGCCTCAGTCGATGGCGCCGTAGGTGCCGCCCGCCAGGTCATCGACGGACTTGAGGGATTCAACAGAAATGTGAAAACGATGAGGAGGGATTTCCTTGTGCGATGTGGCGTCAATTCCGGGTTTGTCTACTTCGACGCGACCATGCCCCTGGAGGACATCAGCGACCGTGTCATTGATATAACGGCACACCTTCAGAAGAAAGCACGACCAAACACTGTTTGCATTCCCAAGGCTGTCATCGAACCCCTCAACGAACGCAACGGGTTTGAACCTGCCGGCATGATGGTCGACGGATACGAAGTCTATGAATGGGGTGCCGCCAAAACCTAACCGCGCCTCCAGCTGGTCCCTTCCTTATTATCTTCCAGTACAATTCCATTTTTCGCAAGCCTGTCCCGAATCTGATCGGACAAGCTCCACAACTTCTGCTTCCTCACCTCTGCCCGCACCTCAATGATCAGGTCCATCAATGCGGGCTCAAGGTTCTGAGACAGGATCGTTGGAACCCCGGGCTGCGTGGGAACAATACCAAGAATGTTCCCCCCCAGTTCGGCAAGTAAGGCATCAACTTCCTGAAGATGAGCACGGGCAACATTTCCCCCAGCAAGCACGCCATTAACTTCCCGACAGAGATCGAACAAGACTCCGATTGCCTGGGCAGTGTTAAAATCATCGTTCATCGCTTCGAGGAATGCCATCTTGTATCCTCCAAGGTCAGCGACGGTATTGTTCAGTTGAGTTCCCGTCTTTGAGCTGGCAAGTCCATTCCGCACATTACGGATGGTGTTGATCAGTTTTTCATAGCCTTTAGCAGCCCCATCCAGCGCCTCATCGGTGAAATCGAGGGTGCTCCGGTAGTGGCTTTGAAGTATGAAAAATCTTACTATAAGCGGGTTATACCTTTTGAACGCATCTTTGAGGAGGATGACATTTCCCAATGACTTACTCATCTTCTGGCCATTGACCGTCACCAGATTGTTGTGAATCCAGTACCGGACGAATTGTCTGGATGTCGCATGTTCGCTTTGGGCGATTTCGCATTCATGATGGGGAAACTGATTATCCATCCCGCCGCCGTGAATGTCGAACGTCTCACCGAGATATTTCATCGACATCGCTGAGCATTCCACATGCCACCCCGGGAAGCCGATTCCCCATGGGCTCGGCCAGCGCATGATATGTTCCGGTTCAGCGTGCTTCCACAGCGCAAAGTCGTTGGGATGCCGTTTCTCGCTCTTCACTTCGACACGCGTTCCGGTTTCGGCTTCCTCGACATTTCTGCCCGAGAGTTTTCCGTATTCCTGATCCTTCGAGACATCGAAATAGACGGAGCCATTCACTTCATAGGCGAACCCCTTTTCGATCAGTATTTTCACAAGTTCAATTTGTTCGATAATATGGCCGGTCGCGCGGGGGGAAATATCGGGCCGTACAATCCCGAGAGCATCCATATCCTCAAAGTAACTACGCGTGTACGTTTCAGCAATTTCCATCGGATGTCGCTGCTCGAGCCTCCCCTGACGCAACAGCCTGTCTTCGCCTTCATTTGTGTCGCCCAGGAGATGCCCGACATCAGTGATGTTTTGCACGTACGTGACTTTATAACCGGAGTACCGAAGGTACCTGAGGATAATGTCAAACGATACGTAGCTCTTTGCATGACCAATATGAGAATGACCATAGACAGTTGGTCCGCACACATACATTCCCACCTGGCCTTCGTGTAGAGGTTTGAATTCCTCTTTCCGGCGCGTGAGTGTATTATAGAATTTTAAAGGCATAGAATATGATCAAAGGGAATGATTATCAAGTAAATTTGCTACGAATGAACCATTGGAAACTTTCGAGCGTGGTCAGCGAGAGATTCATTTAATTCCCATAAGCTCACGGGCGCTTTCGAGGCCATGTTCGGTCACCTCGACGCCGCTCATCAGCTTGGCAACCTCTTTCACGCGTTCATCGAGATCAAGGGAACGGATGTGCGTGCGGGATCGTTTCTTATCTTCAACTTTCTCGACGACAAAGTGTGTATCGGCCAGACTGGCGATTTGGGGAAGATGCGAAATAGCAATTACCTGGTGGAACTGCGAAAGTTTCTTGAGTGCCTGCCCCACCGCCAGGGCGATCCGGCCGCTCACGCCTACGTCGATCTCATCGAAGACCAATAATGGAAGCCGGTCTGACTTCGCCAGAATCATTTTCAATGCAAGCATAACTCTGGAAACCTCACCACCCGATGCTACTTTTACGAGCGGTTTTGGATCCTCACCGATATTTGTCGAGAGGAAAAATTCTACACTGTCGAATCCTTCCGGCGTGGCCTCGAGATAACGACTGCCGGTTTTGATCACCGCCCGCTCGGGATCCTTTGATTCTGACTGGGTAATCCGCGTCTCAAACCGCGGGTGGCCAATGCCCAGGTCTCCGAGACCGACCTCAACTGACCGGTCAAGTTTCTTGGCCACTTCGTGGCGTTTCGCCGAAAGGCGTTGGCCAATGTCGGTACAGGCCTTCCGGTGTAGTTCACGTTGTTTATGCAGCGATGCCAGCTCAGTGTCAAAATTATTAGCGAGCTCCAGCTCCCGCGCGATCGTTGATCGGTGATCGAGGACCGATTCAAGAGAGCCGCCGTACTTCTTCTTGAGGAGCGTGATGTGGCCGAGCCGGTTACGAATTTCTTCAAGGCGCTCAGGATTGAACTCAACGCGGGAATTGTATTGCTGGATGAATTTCGCCAGCTCATTCACAATAATGACCGCCGAAGAAATCTCATCCTTGGCTCCCTCAAAGCTCTTATCAATTGTGCACAGTGTTTCGAGTTCATTGCGTGCAAGCACCAACTGATCATGAATCGCATTCTCACCCTCATACATCATCTGGTAAAGACGCTCGGTAGCAGCATAGAGGCGCTCTGAATTTTCCAGAATTAATAGTTCCGCCTCGAGATCAGCTTCCTCACCTTCCCGCGGCCCGACGGCATCGATTTCCCTTAGCTGAAACTCATAAAATGTCTTTTTCTCGATCAGCTGACGTTCGCGGGCGTGTAACTCGCGGAGATCATTCAATGTCGTAAGGCATATATTAAACGCTTCCCCAAATTCGGCCGCCAGCGCAGAGAGGTTCCCGTAATCGTCGAGCATGCCGCAATGTGTCTCTGAACGAAGCAAGGACTGATGCTCATGCTGGCCGTGGAGATCGACCAGCATATCTCCTACCTCCTTGAGGAGTGCTATTGTCGCGGGTGAATCGTTAATAAAGCACCGGCTTTGACCTTTCACCGACAGTTCCCGCCGGACAATCATCTCTGCCTGCCAGTCGAGGGAATTCTCGGCCAGCAATTTCCTGAGCTTGTTATTGTCCGTTACGATAAAGGCCCCTTCGACAATTGCTTTATCAGCCCCCTTGCGGACCATGGAACTGTCCGCTCGTTCGCCGAGGATAAGGCTCAGCGCATCTATGATGATTGATTTCCCGGCTCCAGTCTCGCCCGTGATGATGTTCAAGCCCCGTTCAAATTGAACGGTGAGGTCTTCAATCAAAGCGTAATTTCTGATATAGAGAGCCTTGAGCATCTTTCAGTGCCACGGATTCATTTTGCAGGCTTCAATGTACAGAATTTTTTGGAGATTTTCGACCAGAATTGCCAATTCTTGATAGACCATGAGGAGTGAGAAGGTGCCGGAATTACGAGAGATTAGTTGGGGGATGGAGGCACAGATCCTTCCTCATCAATAAACCTGAGATCCGGTATATCCATGAGTATGCCGTGATAATACGCCATGCGGAAAAATTCGCTTAGACCGGACCTCGCTTTTTCATCGAGCAGATAGTGAAATTGCCGAAAATATTCCTGATCCTGGCTCTCCCCGGGCAGCGCTTTCACGGCTTCTTCTCCTACAGAGATAATATCGGTAATCTCTTCCGGAGTCAATACCTCAGGACGTGTGACCCAGAACCCATGAACGAATGGCAGGTCGGTGATTTCCGACCATTCCTCTATTAGATTGAGCCGTGAAGGATACTCTGCGGCCGCAATGGCATCATCCCCTGTACAAAGAACTGCATCCGCCTTTGCCAAACCGTCGATAAATTTCCCTGGAAAAGGAATAACTGTCGGCATCCCGTCAAAGAGTTCTGCGAGGACGATATTGGCGAGGACGATTTCAGAGCTCGAAGCGGGAGACACCGCCAGCGTTGAAATTTTCCTCAACCCTTGCTTGAAAAGAATGAGCGCACTCATTGCCTGGGAATCGGCCGCAACACAGATTTTAGGAAGGATTGAGTACATGGCGTAATCGCGGGCATAATCGACCGGAGACAAAAAAGCTGCGTCGAGTGATTTTTCGCGCAGCTTAATCGACAACTGTGCCGGGACGTCTTCGATAAGTTGGAACTCACGGTTGGGGTGACCTCTGGACTGCAGCCCCTCGAACAGCGGTTTCGCAAAAAGGGTCGGGATAATCCCGAGACGTTTTGCCATAGCAGTTCAGACCGAAGTCTTCTGGCGGATTTGCTTTGAGGCGAGATCGCGCAGGTAGTACAATTTTGCCCGGCGAACCTTGCCTTCCTTGGTCACTTCAATCTTTGCAATTCGCGGAGAATGAAGAGGGAAGATGCGCTCAACACCGACCCCGTTGGAAATTTTTCGCACGGTGAATGTCTCGCCGAGACCCGCCCCGCGTCTACCGATCACCACACCCTGAAACTGCTGAATGCGTTCCTTGTCCCCTTCAATGACGCGGACATGCACGTTCAACGTATCACCCGGTTTGAATTTCGGAATATCGGTCTTCATTTGAGTTGCTTCCACCAGCTTCATCTTATCCATGGTATATCTCCTTGTTGCACTTATGATAATAAATCCTTGCGGCGCAATTTGGTCCGCATCATCCGTTGCTCCTCACGCCATCGGGCAATAACGGAATGGTCTCCGGACAGCAAGACCTCTGGTACTTTCATATCCCGGTATACCGGTGGCCGGGTAAAATTCGGGCCGTCGAGCAACCCGTCCTGGAAAGAATCGGTCAACATCGACTCACCATCGCCCAGGACACCCGGGATGAGCCGGATCACGGCGTCGACGATCACGAGCGCCGCGACTTCACCACCGGTTAAAACATAGTCACCGATTGAAATTTCACGCGAAACGAGCCCGGTGCGAACCCTCTCATCGACCCCCTTATAGTGGCCGCAGAGAATCATGAGATTTTCACGCAGCGAGAGTTCGTTCGCGATCTTTTGTGTAAACTTCTCTCCGTCGGCAGTAACGTAAATTACTTCGTCATATTTTCTCTTCGACCTCAGTCTCTCGACGCACTCAAAAATCGGCTCGGGTTTCAGAATCATGCCCGCCCCGCCCCCGTACGGCGTATCGTCGATTGTCTTATGCCGATCGTGTGTGTATTTCCGGAGATCGTGAATCCGGATCATGGCCAGTTTCTTTTTCCTGGCCCTGCGAATAATGCTCTCGTTCAGAGGTCCCGACAGCAACTTCGGGAAACCGGTGACAATATCGAACCTCAACTTATGGTTTGCCATCCAACAAACCTTCAACCGGTCTGATAACAACAATCTTTTTGTCGATATCAACGGACTCGATAAATTCCCTCACTGCCGGGATCAGGTATTCAGTCTCCCCAGCCCGGACCACCCAGACATCCTGCGCTGTGTTCCTGAGGACATCGACAAGTTCGCCGATCCTCACATGTTCCGGGGTCATCACGGCCGACCCGATCAGGTCGTGGACATAGTAACGACCCTTTTTTAATTTCGTGAGCGACGCGCGTTCGATGAAAACAAACTGACCGATCAACTTTTGTGCGGAGTTTCGGTCGCTGATACCTTTAAACTTCACCCTGGCGGACGAGCCGGAAACTCTGACAGATTCAAGAGAAACTGTCACAGCCGACTCACTCGCCTTTCCAAGATAGGCGGAAGTTATCTGTTTCATCCGTTGGGGGAAATCAGTCAGGAGTTCAAGCTTGCAGAGCCCGGCCACTCCAAAACACCCCACAACTTTACCGATCGCGAACAATTCCTCAGGCATTCACACGTACGGAGGAAATTGACCGCGACAATTGTTCAATCGAGAACCTCAAGCATAACCTTCTTCCCCTGCTTTTTCCCAACCGCTGCAACAAGTGTTCGAAGGGCAAAGGCAGTACGCCCCTTTTTACCGATAACCTTCCCGATATCCGGCTGAGCGACCTTCAACTTCAACAGCAACTTTTCGTTATCCGACTCCTCTTCGATCGTGACCTGATCCGGTTGATCAACAAGCTGTTTGGCGATGTATTCAACAAATTCTTTCATGCGCCCTCCTGTTCAACATTACTATCGTCAAATCTTCACGGGTCGCGGACCGCACGTACCCACATCAGGTAGATTTTTGCCGACAGTTTCGGAACGATAGCGAGTTCGGGGTATCAGTTGATTACAAGGAACCTAGAGTACTGCGTAACAGCTTCAAACTTCAGGCGGTCGCAGGCGCCGGCGTTTCTGCGGGCGCAGCGGCAGGAGCAGCAGCGGGCGGCGCGGCTGCAGCTTTCTTTCTCCTCGCTGCCTTTCGCCGTGTACGCCGTTCGGCTTCGCGACGCAATTTCTCTTCCTGCAAGGATTGCCACTTTTCGAACGCAGCAAGGATCGTCGGCTCGTCAGCCCCTTTCTTCATCAGACCCCATTTCAACCACAACCCTTTCCGTTGCAGGAGGCTCCGGAGTGTGTCCGTCGGTTGTGCCCCGCTCTTGAGCCAGTAGAACAACCGGTCTTCTTTCACCTGGATAACCATTGGGTTGAGCAGCGGATTATACTGCCCCAACGCCTCGATGAATTTTCCGTTACGCCATGCGCGGGAATCCGCGACAACAATTTTGTAGATCGGTTGTTTCTTCTTACCGATACGCCGCAATCGAATTTTTACCACTGTTTCTACTCCTCGTGTTAAATCTTAAATAATCCGGTACGTTGCCGGGATTCAGGCAGGCAGCCGCATCCCCCTGAACATGTTCGGCATCTTACCCTTGGATAGTGTTTTCATCATTTTCTGCATTTCAGAGAACTGTTTCAAAACTTTGTTTACTTCCTGAACGGAGGTTCCGCTCCCAAACGCGATCCGGCGCCGCCTGTTGCCATTGATAATGTGCGGCTTCTGCCGTTCTTCGGTCGTCATCGACTGGATAATCGCTTCAACCCGGACAAGCGCTTTATCGTCGACCGCAGCATTCACCGGTAACTTGTTCATCCCGGGGATCATGCTCATGATCTGCTGAATCGATCCCATCTTTTTGACCTCGCGGAGCTGCTCGAGAAAATCTTCAAACGTGAATTGTGATTTCCTGAGCTTTTCCTCAATCTTCCGCGCTTTTTCCTCGTCGAACTGAGTCTGAGCTTTCTCGACGAGCGTGACAATATCTCCCATCCCGAGTATCCGCGAAGCCATCCGGTCCGGATGGAACAGTTCCAGTGCGTCTAACTTTTCCCCGATCCCCACAAACTTGATCGGCTTATTCACAACCGCACGTATCGACAGCGCAGCGCCGCCCCGCGTATCACCATCGAGCTTCGTCAGCACGATTCCGTCGAATTGCAGTCGGTCATGGAACGCCTTCGCCGTATTTACCGCGTCCTGGCCGGTCATGGAATCAACAACAAATAAAATCTCATGCGGGCGAACTTTCTCTTTGATCGTCTCAACTTCCCGCATCATTTCTTCGTCAACATGCATCCGTCCGGCCGTATCGATAATGACCACATCGCGGGCCCCCTTGCGCGCGTGATCCATCGATCCTTCCGCAATTGCCACAGCGCCCTTACCCCGCTCCGCAATGACCGGCACCTGAATTTGTTTCGCAAGCATCTCGAGCTGATCGATGGCTGCCGGGCGATGAACATCTGCCGCGACGAGCATCGGGAACCTTCCCTTCGATTTGAGATGAAGCGCCAGCTTCGCGCAAAATGTCGTTTTGCCGGAACCCTGCAAACCCGCCACCATAATTACCGTCGGCGGCATAGGCGAAATTGAAATTCCAACATTGGACGTCCCCATCAGCTGAACGAGTTGATCATAAATGATTTTTATGATCACCTGGCCGGGAGCCAGACTCAGCAAGACTTCTCTTCCAATAGCTTTCTGTTGAACGTCATCAATAAACTGTTTGACGACCTTATAATTGACATCCGCGTCGAGAAGAACACGGCGAACTTCCCGAAGTGATTCGGCAATGTTCGCCTCAGTGATCTTCCCCTGACCACGAAGCTTCTTAAAGACAAGCTCGAGTTTTTGACTCAGGTCTTCAAACATTTGAGGCAGTACTTATGAGAAAAGTGGCTGAAACACACAAAAAAAGCCAGGATCATAGCCCCGGCAGCTTCCAAAGCGGCATAAATGTACAGAAAAAAAGTCAGGATTGCAAGCTGTTTCTACCCGTTTTGACGGCATTTGAGGCAACTCTCCTGAAAATCCGGTCTTCGTCCCGGAATGCGATCGAATCTATCTCATCCCTTCACTCGTCCACACCAAAAATGAGACATAGAGAAACATCCGAGGATCTCTCAGTATAGCATATGAGGAATTTCCTGGGAGCTTCATTTTGTTACTTGACCAATATCAGCTTTCTCGTCCGGGTCCAGAGGACCTCGTTTTCCGATTTTGCGACAAGAGTATAAAAATAGACACCACTTGACGAAGCAGATCCATCCCAACGGGTGGTGTACTCCCCCGCTGGTTGCCACTGGTCAACTAGTTTTGCGACATCCCGACCCAAAAGATCATAAATATTGAGGGTAACCCGGCTCGCTTTGGGTATACGGTATTTGATTTCTGTCGAAGGATTAAAGGGATTCGGATAATTCTGCCCAAGCGTGAATTCAATTGGTTTGATGGGGAGAGAACCGAACCGTAACCCAAAGGAATGTCCGTTCACGTCCGCCGCAATCGTTCCATCCTGTTCAAGTGTGATGAGCTGATCATCAATCACCAGCGATGCCGGTTGATCGAATTGATGCAACAACCACTCGATGGTGACCGATCCGGACGAGGATCTGATACGAACTGGAGCCATTTTATTTTGGTGATCTTCCGCCAACGCAAGAAGGGAGTTGGACGCAAACCTGGCATCAAACAAATCTCCCGGTGGATCCGGAGGAAGATCATAATAACTTTCTTTGAGGCCATCCGCACCTCTTCCGAAATAGAGAGTTTGCCGGTTTCCTGCCTGATCGCGAATGATCAGTTTATTGTAGTGCTCGAGGGATGTGTTCGAGATCAGGGGCGATTTGTTTGTGCCCGCATTTGTACTCAGGACGAGCATTCCTGCATGATCGACCTTTATCCAATATCCCTTTCCGGGCCCGAGTGAATCCGCGGGTGTGTAACCATTTGCGTATTCGAAGACAGTAGCAGCAATCGACGTTCCCACCGGTACAATTGCAGTTCTTGGGATCGAAGTGTAAAACGAACCCACCAGGTTCCATCCTTCCTGGACCGAAATACTTTCGGGTGATATAATGTTGCCGTAGATCGATGAAACCTGCGGGCTTGAACCGGGAACATGGACCCAGTATCCATTTCCGGGCACGACCGACTGTTGAACAACGTAGCCGCTGCCCGGGACGTAGGCGTACGCCGGACCGGCAGTTGCTGGAAAGAGCACCTGGACTGAATCGTTCTGAACCTGCAACGGGTTCGAAACGAGGTTCCAGTGTGGACTGAGAGCTATGCTCAGGGCAGCGAAATTGGGACCTGCAACCCGGATTGTATACACCGAGCGCCCATGCGTAAAAGCAACTAACTCCCGGGAGGTCGGCTGAAAAGCCAGGTCATGAACCGTAACAGCCGGAAGGGACGACCCCAGAACAATCCAGTTCGAGCCTCCATCTGTCGTGGACAACACGTTCATATCAGTTGCAATATAGAGATGCGATCTGTTGAGAGGATCAACAATAAGGTCATTCACAGGAATGTCGGGGAGTCCCGATCCGATGTTCGTCCAGGTGGCGCCAAAATTATTTGTCCGGAAAACGTGCGCAACGGAATCGTATTCGCGAAACCCCGAAAGCGTGACAAAGGCGACGTTAGAGGATTCAGGATCTGCCACAACGCGCGTGACCCAGTGAAGCGGTAATCCTGAGCTGATATCGAGCCAGAGAGATCCTCCATTCGTTGTGACCCACACTTTCCCGTCTCCGGTGCCGGCATAAATAACATTTGAATCTACAGGCGAGACATCGATTGTCGAAACCGTACTATATGCGCTTGAGATGTGATTAGTGAGGTTGCCGCTGATCTTTGTCCACGATTGCATATTGTTCTTTGTCCGGTAGACACTCTCCAGGCCAGTATAAAGCGTTTTGGGATGTTGAGGATCGAGAGCGATCGGGGTTTCCCATCCTGCCCATTCTGAGAAATCAAGCCCGGATGTTCCATTCGCAAAAGAGTTGCCGCCATCCTGCGAATATGCCATCCCGCCGTACTGTGACTCGGCATACACATATTGCGAATCTGTCGGGTCGATCAAACAATAAAACCCATCTCCGCCAAAAAAGAACATCCATGGATCCGATCCATCACGAGTCTGGGACGATCCATTGTCCTGAGTTCCGCCGAGGAGTCGGTTCGGGTTAAGATTCGACACCGTCCCGGCATAGTATTGCGTGATCGGAAGATTCAGAGATTTAGTCCAGTTTAATCCTCCATTGGTTGAAATATAGATTCCGCCATCATTTCCCAAAACAATTGTCCCTGGATCGGCAGGAACGTACTCCATGGCGTGATGATCAACATGATATGCACCGTTGATCGTCGCGAAATGAAACGACGTCCCGCCGTCTGTCGATTGGTACATTGATGTCATCCCTGCCCATACAATATTTTCATTCATGGGATGAACTAGAATCATATTGTTATACCAAACCTGTGTCTCGCTGAAGGAGTTATTGGTGAACGATTCTGTCCAGGTCACACCGGCATCAGTGCTTTTGTAGACACCGCCCCAGTTATAGCCACCGCCGTTGGCCAGAAGGGCATAGACGACGGAGGCATTCGAAGGAGCAAACGCAAGCGAGGCGCGGCCGATATTGAGATCATCGTGTGGATAACCTGCCGTTATCTTTACCCAGGTGACTCCCCCGTTTGAGGAACGATAGAGGCCGCTTCCTGGTCCGCCCCGGTCGACGTATGCCAATGTCCGGTAATAAGTCCACGAAGATGCGAGCAGAACCGTTGTATCGGTCGGACTCATGACGATATCAGCTGCGCCGGTTGTATCGTCGACGAAAAGAACGTTGGTCCAGGTGGAACCACGGTCGGTTGAGCGATAGATGCCGCGATCGGGTGTCTGACTCCGGTATAATCCGAGAGCTGAAATGAAAATCGTATTCGGATTGAGAGGATTTATCACTATCTTTCCAATATGCCCCACCGCTGATAACCCGAGGTTGGTCCAGGTTCCACCACCATCGGTGGATCTCCAGAGCCCGTTGCCGGGATATGTATCGACGCTGGAGGGGTTCGCTTCTCCAGTCCCTACGTAGACCACGTTTGAATTCTCCGGTGAAAGAGCAAGCGAACCGATCGAGAAACTTTCATTAAAGACATTGAACCATGTCGATCCAAAGTCCGTCGACTTCCACACACCGCCCGATGCGGCTGCCGCGTAGATGATTGTGGGATTATCCGGATCGATCTGAAGGGCGGTTATCCGGCCACCCACGTTGGAGGGACCAGCAAGAACCCAATCCGCAGCAGCGTAGGTTGATCGCGTCTTCACCGACCGTGCCTTTAGTTCGTTCATCTTTGCCTCCATCGCGGGAAGTGCAGTGCGCGGTATATCGTTGTGGGGAAATGCCCGTTGTACTATAAACCAATCGCTCTCAGCCTCTCCCTCACTCAGAGACCTTCCGGACCTCAGATCCTGATTCCTACAACCGCGTTCGTTTGGGGACACGCGGTTCTCCCCGTTTCGCACCGCAAGAACAAAACCTAAAAGGAGCGCAACCAGGGAACAAAATATCTCAAATTTCCTGATCATTAATTGCAACCATCGTATAATGAATTCATTCGTTGGCGATCCAGACGATCTTATTTCATAAATAACATTTTTCTTACCTGCGAAAACGAATCTTTGGGATTTGAAAGGCTCGTGGCGGTAATCCGATAAAAATAAATTCCGGTTGGGACAATATTCCCTGACCGATCGGTACCATTCCAGGCTATAGATCTGAATCCGGGTTCCTGGACAGCATCCAGCAGCGTGACCACCTCTTGCCCCAGCACGTTGGTAATTGTCAACGAGACGATGCTAGGAACAGGAATCTCATATTGAATATTTGTTGCCGGATTGAATGGATTCGGCCAATTCTGAGATAGGTTATATCGGACGGGGATCTCAGATGAACTGCTCAGGACCAACGCGAGCGATCGGGGCGAATCGAGCAGAACATGCCCATCGCCCATCAGGTGAAGCTCCTTCTTGTTCATACGCAATACGGCATCAGATGATCCGGCAGACACACTCCACGACAGCCGCATTGGATATTTCACGCCCGTCATAATGATAGGATACCCACCGGTTCCGCTCACAGCCGATCCCCCCGTGCCGAAGCGCACATCAAAACTTCCCGCGGGAGGAAGCGGGGGCATCTCAGAGGATGCTGCGATCGATCCATCGGGATCGTATTTGGGAAAACAGAAATAAAGGGTTTGCGATTTACCATCAGCCGAAGCAATCGTAAGCCGGGAAAACTCTTTGAACGCATCATTCGATGGTGCACGCTTAGCAATTGAACTGGAAGCACGTAACACAATTTTACCGTTTGCAAAGGCTTTGACCCAATACCCAAATATCGGATCCAATGTCGATATCGTAACGTAGGTCGAATAATATCCAAAGAATCGTGATGCGATGTTCCCGGGCGGAATAGAAATGACCGAGTCAATGACCACCGGAGAAGAGAGAGATCCTATCAGATTCCAACCGGTTTCGAGATTGACGGTATCCAATAGGCGAGGGTTGCCATTAATCGTTACCACGTCCGCAGTCGGATATCTCACCCAGTACCCCCAACCGGGCATCATTGTGTCAGTGACGACATATCCGTTCGTGTCGGGATACATATATGCATTGGGGCTGGCACCCGGAAAGATCGCACTGACATGGGGATCGAGAACATTCACAGGTAACGACACAAGATTCCAGGCGGTGCTCAGAGGATACGAACGTGAGACACCCACGCCTGTGACGGCAATGTGGTCGGGTGATGTGGGAGCATTGTGATAGAAAGTGATAAGTCCAGCATGGACGCCCACCTTCGTCGGGTGGAATGTGATGAAGAAAAGCTGGCTTCCTCCGGGAGAAATAGTTCCGGAGTCAGGCGATACAGAGTATGAGGAATCGTCCACGGCAACATTCGAAATTACAAGATTGGTCGCTCCTCCATTTGAGATCCTCACAGTGTCTGTGCTCGACGAATAGATATAGAGGCTGTCAAAGTTTAGCGCATTAGGAGTTTCCACGAATGATTTGAGCGAATCATGATCGTTGAGAATCCACCCCTGCGGATCTATGACCACGGACATGGGTTGATGGGAGAGGCTAAAGGAAAATGACTGCGATTGAGCATTATTGAAGGCCGTCACCGTCGTATCCCAGGCATTTCCAATAATTTTAAAATCAACTGGCATAGTAAAATACGCTGGGGTTGGAGTCCCTGTCGTCTGGCTCATTCCGATGGTAATTTGGTATCCCCCGGAGCCTGGCAAGAATGTCCACCCATAGCTGTAGTGAGGATAGCGCTGCCCATATACCCACTCGTCAAAGAAATAATGAAGATCTTCGCCCGACACCGATTCGCAAACCGATTGAAAACCGCTTGTTGTTGCCGTGCCGAACCGGAACCTCGAGTCGTGCGCGTAGGCGTACATCGAATGGAAAAATGCGCTATCTCCAATGACATGTCGTAACATATGCAATACCCATGCACCTTTCGCATAGACACGATTCCAGTCGAAGAGAGTTCCGACGCTTCCGGAATCTAAGACGTAGACACTTCCGCTGGCAGATTTCGCACCGTAGATATCTCCGTTGATATCGCTCCAGAATGCCGGCTTGCCATATTTCTGTTCACGATAGAGGCACTCACAATAGGTCGCGAAGCCTTCATTGAGCCAGATATCCGGCCAGCTATCGCACGTTATCATGTCGCCGTACCATTGATGGGCAAGTTCATGCGCGACGAGCCCTTCATCGAATCCTCCGACGGACGTCATCGTCTGATGCTCCATCCCACCTCCCCATCCAAATTCCGAATGGCCATACTTTTCGTTCACAAACGGATACAGACCGAAAAGATTTGAATAAATTGTCAACATGCCGACAGTCAACGGAAGCTGGCTGGTAGCGCTCGAGAGATGCTCTGGCAGGACATAGTTCAGAACAGGCATGGAGTCGGTAGGGCTGTAGTGAAACCAGTTGGTAAACTGTGCGTAATTCGTAATGGCGACCGAGATAAGGTATGTCGAGATTGGATATCGCTCCTGCCAGTGATAGGTAATCGTGCCGTCGCCATTATAAACGGATGAAACCAATCTGCCGTTAGATCCGACGCGGAAGGAGGAATCGACAGTTATGATCTGATCGGTAGAGTCAGCCTTATCGTGGGGATGGTCCTTGCACGGCCACCAGTCCTTGGCTCCGTAGGGTTCACTGAGCGACCACACCCAGGGAACTGATGAGTGCGTCGAAAATTCAAAACTGCCAAAGCCGCTGCTCCCTGGGATTCCCTCATAATACACATCGACCGTTACCAACTCACCCTGGTTGTACTGCCTGTCAAGATTTATTTCAACCGTAGAGGGATATTGCGTAAACTGCACTTTTGAACCTCCCATGAGAATCGAATCTACCGTCATCGCATTCATCAAATCAAGCGTAATTGTCGACAGTCCGTCGATCACACTTTTGGCGTTCATCAACACATCTCCCTTCAGGTAATTCGGGGATGTCGTAATCTTGAGCGTGAGACGATAGTACGTCACGTCGATATTGTCATCGGCTGTCACCGATTTTGGGGAGCGGTTGAAATACGCTTTGTATCGTTCAATTTCACGGCTGAAAAATTCTTTTTCACGGGTTGTTACTGGTTGTTGGCTAAATGCGATCTGAACAGTCCAGACCGAAAGAATAACCAGGTATTGCCATAGATGTGCTTTCATTCCTTATCTCCATCCTCAATATTTAACTTTGTCCGAGAGAACAGTGATGACATGCATGATGATTGTTCATCAACAAGAACGATGGAAATTGTGATGGGCGCTGGGATATCTCGTCGGAGAGTGACTTCAAAGAATTGCGTCGATATCCTTATGAAAAGGTAGGAAAGAAAGGAATGAAAATCAACGAATCGGGTCGGATCAACCCTGGTTTTTCAGAGCCTCTGCACCGCTCACAATCTCGAGCAATTCCTTGGTAATCGACGCCTGACGGGCCTTATTATAGGACAATTGAAGGTCACGAATCAATTCGCTGGCGTTGGTTGTGGCATTGTCCATTGCAGTCATCCTCGCGCCCTGTTCGGCTGCATATGATTCCAACAATATCCGCCACATCTGGAAATTCAGATGCTTTGGCACTATACGGGAGATGATCGCTTCGCTCGATGGCTCGTAGATGTAGTCGGGTGCAGCTGCCGGCCTTTTCCCGGATTCAACCGGGAGGGGCGGGACGGGCAAGAACTGTTCGGTGACGAGGCGTTGCTGAATGATCGATTTGAATTCGTTATACACAACTTCAACGCGGTCGAATTCTCCCTGCCGGAATCTCTGAACAATATCGGCGATAATTGTTTGAGCGACACTGAACTTCAGTGCAGCAAATATCCCAACGTACTGACTCGCGATCTTGTAATGGTTTTTGGAGAAGTAGTCAAGGCCCTTTTTCCCGATGGGAATAACGCTCAGATTTCCCGCATTGTGTGCGTCCTTATACTTCTCCCGGATCAGGCCAATGGCCATTTTGATGATATTCGAATTGAACGCACCGCACAGCCCCCGGTCTGACGTCACTACAACGATCGCAACTTTTTCGGGTTGTCCCTGGATAAACAAAGGGTCGGCGGAGACATCGACCACGGTGGCGAGATGTTGAAGAAGCTCTTTCATCTTCCGCGCATAGGGACGCGCTGCTATCACCGCATCCTGCGCGCGGCGGAGTTTCGCGGCCGAAACCATTTTCATCGCTTTCGTGATCTTCTGGGTACTCTTCACGCCTGCGATCCTCCCCCGGATTTCTCTTAACGTCGCCATGGACCGCCTATCCTATACGATGATCTGGACAATGGAAAACCCGCGCACTGCGCATCAAGAAATCTTAAATGCTGTTACGAAATCTTTCAATATCGCGTGAAGTTTCTTCTGCGTTTCGTCTGAGAGATCCTTCGAATCTGCGATCTGATCGAGCAATCCACGATGTTTCAGTTCCATCATTTCGAGGAAGTCCCTTTCAAAGCGCTGAACATGTTCGAGTGGAATTTCATCCAGGTAGCCGTTCGTTCCCGCAAAGATACTGATAACCTGTTTTTCGATGGGCATCGGCACGTATTGACCCTGCTTGAGCAACTCAACCAGCCGGGAGCCTCTCCTCAGCTGCTGCTGGGTTGCCTTGTCGAGATCAGATCCGAACTTGGCGAAGGCCTCGAGTTCACGGTACTGCGCCAGATCGAGACGAAGTCGTCCTGCGACTCTTTTCATTGCCTTGATCTGGGCATTCCCGCCTACACGGGAGACCGAGATACCGACGTTAATCGCCGGTCGCACTCCACCATTGAACAATCCGGGTTCCAGATATATTTGTCCATCGGTGATAGAGATAACATTTGTCGGAATATACGCAGCGACGTCACCTGCCTGAGTTTCGATCACGGGCAGTGCGGTGAGACTTCCGGCACCGAGTTCGTCACTGAGTTTCGAGGCACGTTCAAGGAGGCGCGAATGGAGATAGAAAACGTCCCCCGGGTACGCCTCGCGGCCAGGGGGCCGGCGGAGAAGAAGAGAAACCTGTCTGTACGCCTGTGCATGTTTGGAGAGATCGTCATAGATCACCAACGCGTCTCTTCCGGAATCGCGAAAGAATTCACCAAGCGTGGCACCTGCATAGGGTGCAATGAACTGCATGGGGGAGGGATCGCTTGCCGTCGCCGATATGACGGTTGTATAATCCATTGCTCCCTGCTCTTCGAGCTTGCCGACCACCTGGGCAACGGTCGAGCCCTTTTGACCGACCGCCACATAGATGCAGTAAACAGGTTTGATGCCCCGTTTCTTCGCGATATCGGTATGAGTAAATTTCTGATTAATGATGGTATCGACTGCGATAGCTGTTTTGCCTGTCTGCCGGTCGCCAATAATCAACTCACGCTGTCCCCGTCCGATAGGAATCATACCGTCCACAGCTTTTATGCCTGTCTGCAGTGGTTCTTTTACGGGCTGCCGTTGAATTACGCCAAGCGCCTTCCGTTCGAGCGGAAGGAACTTCTCTGTTTTGATCCCTCCTTTACCATCGATGGGCTGGCCGAGAGGATTGATGACGCGCCCGAGCATCTGTTCGCCCACGGGCATGGATGCCACCCGTCCCGTTCGCTTGACTGTATCTCCCTCCTTAATCAGCGTGCTTTCGCCGAACAGAACGCAACCAACATTGTCTTCTTCAAGGTTCAGTACCATACCGAAAACGTCATTCGGAAATGCAACGAGCTCACTCGCCATGACCTTGGAGAGACCGTAAACGCGCGCTATGCCATCGCCGACCTGCAATACGGTACCAACGTCGTACACATCGACTTCCTTTTCAAATCCGGCAAGTTGTCTCCGCAGGATCGCCGATACTTCATCAGGTTTAACTTCTGCCATCGTAATTTCCTTTGCCAAAAAATGTTTTCAACACAAAATTCAGGTATGGGATTCTGGTCATCGAGCCGGACTCAGGCAAGTTCGCCGGCAAATCTCTGACGCAGGGATTCAAGTTGTCTCCTGACGCTGGCATCCCATACGGTATCTTCATACTGGATAGTAAACCCCCCCTTGAGCCCCGGATCGCGGACAAAATGAATCCGCACTTGTTTCTTGGTCGCTTCCCGCAACCGATTCAGCAGTTCATTCTCCTGCGATTTTGTCATCGGCACTGCGACTTTTACAGTCACATCCAGAATCCCCAAACGATCATCCCGGAGTTTATAAAATTGATGAATGATTTCGAGAAGCGCGGATTCCCGCTCCTTTGAGACAAGTAAATCAACGAACTTAAGGGTCAACTCACTGACACGCCCCCCGAGGATGGCCTCAAGGGCTTTTCGCTTTTTCATCATATTTATGACCGGACTTCTCAGAAAAAGGGCGAAATCGTGAGAAGAAACGATCATTTGTTCGATCAGAGCGAAATCGCCGCTTACGCGATCGATCAAGCGGGATTCTTCTGCCACACTAAGTATCGAAAGAGCGTATCGGTGCGCCGCGCGGGAATTCGTCATCGGTGATCAGTTCTTGGGAAGCTCTTTCAAATAGGCATCGACAATCTTCTTATGCCGGCCCTCATCAAGGGTCTCATCGAGAATTTTTTCGGCTGCCATAATCGCAATCGACGCAACTTCACCCCGCAGTTGGGAAAGAGCTGCTTCTTTATCCCGCTCTATTTCCTGTTGTGCCTGTTCAACGAGGCGGCGGGATTGCTGGTTCGCACTCTGAATAATTTCTTCTTTTAGTTTCTCGGCGAGTGCCCTATTCTCATTGACGATGCGGTGGCTTTCGTGTTCGGCACGTTCGAGCTGCTTTCGATTCTCCTCGAGAAGTTTCGCCGCCTCTTCACGGGCCCGTTCCGCGCGGTCGAGCGTATCTTTCACGTTTTCCTCGCGTTTGTGCAATGCGTCAAGAATTGGCTTCCACGCAAATGAACGAAGGACGATAACAAGCACAATAAACGAAATGATCGTCCAGATAATTAAGCCAGGATTTGGATCTAACATGACAATCTCACATGATGGTGAATCATTACGGGCTCAATCTCGCCACCAAGGGTGGCAAGGCGGCCCTAACGGATTATTTCGTCGCAAGGATAATACAGATCGCGAGAGCAAAGAAGGTCGCACCTTCTATGAGCGCGGCGGCAATCAGCATGGATGTCCGGACCTGTCCGGCGACTTCCGGCTGGCGGCCACTGGCTTCCATAGCTGCGGCGGCAAGCTTTCCGATTCCAAGACCTGCACCGATAACCGTGAGAGCGGCGCCGATGCCAGCTGCAAGATAACCTAAGGCAGTGGGTTGCATATCAAGATATTCTCCTCTGAGTGTGTTGGATATTTAGATGTACGATGAATTAATGGCCCTCTCCATGCTCTTCATGTGCATGCTGCATTCCGAGACCCATGAAGAGTGATGTCAGCATAGTGAAAATATACGCCTGAAGGAAGGCGACAAACAGCTCGAGCATTGAAATACCGACCACAAAAACGGCTGATCCCGCACCCACAATGTACGACTTAAATATGAAGGTCAGCCCTATAAGCGAAACGATTACAATGTGACCGCCGATCATATTGGCAAAAAGACGAATCATGAGAGCGAATGCTTTTGTGAGCGTGCCGAGAATCTCAATCGGAATCATGATCGGCCAGAGTGCCCAATGAACATTGCCTGTAAAGTGTTTGAGATACGTAAAGAGTCCCTGAGCCCTGATAGCAGCCCCCTGGATCATGATATAGGCAATAAGGGCCAGCCCTCCGGTAACGCTGACGTTACTTGTCGCCGTAGCCCCGTAGGGCACCAACCCGCACAGGTTCATAATAAGAATGAAAAAGAATGTCGTGAGGAGGTATGGCATGTACCTCACACCCGCCGGTCCCATGTTGGGGATACAAATCTCATCCCGGACGAACAGGACAAAGGCTTCG
>JAWOMQ010000157.1:0-11561 GCA_033852415.1 Bacteroidota bacterium | reverse complement strand
CATTCCGTAGAATGGTGTGTTTGTAAACTGTTTTTGAACGCACAATTCCATCCCCCGCGATCGTCCCGTCCCCTTACTAACCATTGGGTCAAACCCAAAGCTTGCGAAGTTATCGGCAAAACCATAATCGTATCCCGCCCCTGTGTTGGATTGAACAATGTACGGCCGGATAAGACTCGTGGGATAATTTCCATACTCCTTCAGATATCCTTCCACCGTGACCTTCCACGAGTCAGTGAAGAGCTGTTCAAAACCAAGGGATACCTGATCCACCCGCAGCATCTTGAGCGTTCGGTTATACTTATTGAGTATCAGCCAGACATATGCCGGCGATTGATAGTAACGACCGATACTTCCCACCACAGTCAGGGAAGGTGTAAGACGATATGAACCCGAGAAGCGCACAGAGGGTTGAGTGCCAGCTTGAAGAATTCCAAAATCATCCAGACGCCCGCCAAGCGTCATCTGCAGACGGTCGGTGAGATTGTGAGAGACCTGTAAGAAAAGAGCTGTCTTGATGGATTGGAAGTGATCATTCCTGTTGATGCCATCAATGAAATCTTCCACATTGCCTATATAGTCTCCAAAGGAGGTTTCAAAAAAAGCCAGATGTGCGACACTGGCGACATTGACAGAGGTGAGCTGTCCGCCGAGGAGGATCTCCGTCGCTTTCGAGGGTTGGGTCACGAAATCAAGTCGTGTTGAAAGCTCGCGTTCTTTCGACTTTGCAGTAAAGATCGGAACGAGAAACGTGTCATTCTGACGATCGTCATAATCGATATAGGACAGGCTTACGGCCCCACGGATATAACCGCCGGTGAAGAGGTGGCGCCACGCCGCCCCTCCTGCGAATTGGTTCTGATTGCTTCCGAGGATTCCACTGTTGTCGCTTCTGTCTTCGGGAGAGTCGTTGAACATCCGTATATGGTCGAGCGCACCAGCGATGACGCAGGAAAGATCATTCGACGCGTCGAGGCGATAGGTCGCCTTTCCGAGAAGATCGTAGTACTCGGGAACGAACGGCAACCCAGCGGCCTTAAACAGGAGGTCGAGATATGTTCTGCGAACCGCCAGGAATCCTGATCCGCGATCACCGATTGGACCTTCGGCGCTCGCTCCAAATTGCGTCGCCGAGACATCGACTTTCCCTCCCAGACGGTCGGTTCTTCCGTTTCTTAATTCGATGTTGAATACTGATGACATGCGGTCTCCGTACCGTACACCATACCCCCCCGAGGAGAATGTTGTCTTATCGACAAAATCGACATTCACAAAACTCACCGGACCGCCGCTTACTCCCTGTGTAGAAAAATGATTAATGGTAGGAAACTGAAATCCGTCCACGAGATACAAATTTTCAGATGGAGCGCCACCGCGGACGACCAGGTCATTACGGCCCACTTCGACACGCGCCACTCCCGGCAAAATTGATGCTGTTCTGATCACATCATCGATACCTCCCGGCTGATGGCGAATCTCCTCCGCGGTCATCGATTCTACACTCAGAGGCAGATCGGGAGAACGGACCGCATACTCTGCCACAATGTCTTTCTGTTCCATTTGTACGGGATTCTCCTGGAGTGCACACCGGAGTGATTGAGGTTTTCCCGGCATCACATCTACGGCGCTCACCACCAGCGAAGAGTAACCAAGAAAGGACACCTTGATCCGATACCTTCCCGGAGGTATATTGCGGATGATGAATTCACCCAACGAATCGGTCACCGCCCCAAATGGTGTCCCAATCACACTGACGTTTGCGCCGCCAATCTGCTCTTTTGTCACAAAATTATAGACTACACCATCGATCCTCCCTGACTGTGGTGACTGGGAATGACAGATCAGCGTTAAACAGAGGGTGGCGGCAAACCACATCCAGAGCGCACCGCCGGCGCGTCCGATGTAATAATCGACTGCCCCTTCAAATCGATACCATGGCATGTAAAGACTCAACGGGACATTAACTCACTAAGCGCGGCATCAAGAGTTGGGTACTGAAATGTGTAACCGGACTCACGGAGAATCCTTGGAATTACCTTCTGTCCCGTCAGGAGCATATTTGCCATTTCCCCGAGCGCCGCACGAAGCATAAAACCCGGCACTGGCGCCCAGCATGGGCGCTTCATTGATTTGCCAAGCGCGGCACAGAACTGTTTCATCGTCACCGATTCTGGTGCAACCGCATTAACGGGGCCGGAAACCGACTCATCCCGCAGGACTTTCAGGATAATTTCCACCATGTCTGCCTTGTGGACCCATGGGAACCACTGCTTTCCCGAGCCAAGCCATCCGCCGAGAAAGAACCTGAATGGAAGCATAAGTCTGGGTAACGCCCCGCCATCCTTCGCAAGGACCACACCATTCCGCATGAGAACCACTCTGACGCCAAGGGATGCGGCTTCCATCGCACAAGCTTCCCATTCGCCCACAAGAGAAGCAAGAAAGTCAGTGCCGCGCGGGTAACTTTCCATAACATCCTCGTTCGGTACATTTCCATAATACCCCACCGCGGAGGCATTGACAACAACTCTCGGTCTTTTCCCAGAACGCAGGATTGTCCGGATTATTGCCGTAGTCGGCCCGGTCCGGCTGTGGAGCAGGAGTTCCTTGCGCTCCGGGGTCCATCTTCCCCCCGCGAGCGATTCGCCGGCGAGATTCACGACTGAGTCACCTTCCTCGATCAATTCCGAAATGGATCCGGAAACTGTTCCCTCCCACCAGACGGGCTGAACGAGCCCTTCGTGAAAATTCTCAACCAGGCGTGGGTTCCTGGTTAAAACAATTACCTTGGTTTTCTCTTTTACCAGCCGATCAACGAGCGCGCGACCGATAAGACCGGTCCCTCCGGCAATGATCACCTTCATTCAGGCTGTCCTCCTTTCGATGTTTGTACAATATGCAAAAACCGCGAGTGATATTCCATTTGTGTGAGAAGGAGTGACTCAGAAAACAGTTGTTTGCATCAGAAAGGAGAACAAAGTACATTGGAAAGCCTTCCCTACAACACGATGATAACTACTGAGCCTGTTACATCCCTCGACAAGAGGGAATTGTCCCCTTACCGGACTCTCCGGCGACCATTGGAGCATTTCCGCGACCGGATTTTTGTTGCGGAAGGAGAAAAGGTAGTCCGCCGATTGTTGAATTCTGATCTTGAGGTTGTTTCGATTCTTTGTACAAACGAATGGTATGACAAGATTTCCCGCGATCTCGGAAGGAGAAATCTGATTGTGTATCTGGGCACGAAAGAACTGGTTGAAACGATTGTCGGGTACAACCTTCACCAGGGGATTATGGCAATCGGCAAGGTGCCGGCCGGTCAGCCGCTGGATGCGTTTCTCACAAACAACCAGAACATCTTCCTCGCTGCGCTCGATGGACTCGTTAACGCCGAGAATGTGGGGGTCATTGTCCGGAACTGTGCGGCATTCGGGATCGATGGGATTCTGGTGGGGGAAACATCGAGCAGTCCATATCTTCGACGCGCGGTAAGAAACTCGATGGGCGCCGTATTCACTCTGCCGGTCTTTCACGTCGATAACCTCGCCGATACAATCACCGGGTTGCTCCGTCCGCATGGTGTCTTTACAATCGCCGCCCATCCGGAGGGGAGGAGACAGTTTCAGGACCTCAAACCTTTACACCGGGCATGTGTTGTTTTTGGAAACGAAGGCGCAGGAATTTCAGAACAAGTACTCAACGCCTGCGATGAACAGGTGGGAATACATATGAAGCACGGAACCGACTCGCTCAACGTCGCAAGTGCGAGTGCGGTATTCCTCCACGAACTGGCCCGTTTGACCTCGATCGATCAAACTCATAAATCTTAGCCTGCGTCCCGTCTGGTATCGCGGGACGCGCGCTTGCTAACCCGCTTCGATCAGATCTTTAGCTGAAAAGAAGAAACCGATTTCAATGGCGCCATTCTCCACAGAATCAGAGCCGTGGACAATATTTTCCCCCTTGTTATCGGCAAAGAGCTTCCGGATCGTTCCGGGAGCGGCATCCTTCGGATCAGTAGCACCAATCAGGGCACGAAAATCCGCCACAGCATTTTCCTTTTCGAGTGCGATGGGGACACAGGGACCCGAACTCATAAACTCAACCAGGCCATCGTAAAAAGGACGCCCTTTGTGAACAGCATAAAATCCGCCGGCCGAGGAACGAGTCAACCGGAGCTTTCGCATGCCGAGGATTTTGAAACCTGCTTTTTCAATCCGCTGTATGACCTCTCCGGTGAGATTCTTTCTGACACAATCGGGTTTAAGAATTGCTAGTGTTCGTTCGATCAATGATCTTCTCCTGACTACTGGTTGTGGGCTCTGTCAATGTGAAACTTTATTTAGGAGTGTTCTGCAGTTCGACGGGATACCCCAATGCGTTCCATTCACGCCACCCGCCGCTCATGGACACGACATTCTTATATCCCATCTTCTGAAGATTATCGGCGGCAAGCGCAGATCGGTAGCCACCGCCGCAATAGAGAACGATGGCGGCATCTTTCTCCTGAACCGCCTGGACAATGTCCCGCTCAATAATTCCCCGTCCCATATGCACGGCACCGACGATATGCCCGCGTTCCCACTCGTTATCTTCCCTCGTGTCGATAAGAAGAAACTTGTCACCCCGATCAAGCTTTTCTTTCACTTCATGAGGAGAAATTTCCTTAATGCGGCTTTTGGTATCGTCGACAAGGCGCAGGAATTCGGGGGAATGTCTCATCCTCGATCTCTCTCAGTGAGCCTATTGGTCAGTGTCCGTGCTTTCTCACGCGGCGTTTACTTTTGCCGCGGATCACGCGCCGAACCCGTTTGCCGGCGGAAATACGCCCCGGGCGTTTTCTCGCCTCGAGTATCTGCCTGACGGTAATACCGATGAGGGCAGGGCTTTCGACTACAGTGATACCCGCCTTTTTCATGGCAAGCATTTTCTCTGCTGCAGTCCCCTTCCCACCGGAGATGATCGCTCCGGCATGTCCCATCCTTCGTCCCGGCGGTGCAGTCCGGCCTGCAATGAACCCAACAACCGGTTTTGTAAATTCCTTTGCGATATACGCGGCGGCTTCCTCTTCCGCTGTACCGCCTATTTCGCCGATCATGATCACCGCATCCGTCTTGTCATCTTCATTGAACAACCTGAGCGCATCGATAAATCTCGTCCCGATGATCGGATCACCTCCAATGCCGAGGCAGGTCGATTGGCCCATTCCGAGCTGGGTCACCTGCCAGACCGCCTCATACGTCAGTGTGCCGCTGCGGGAAATAATACCGATCTTGCCGGGACGGTGGATAAAGCCCGGCATGATGCCGATCTTGCATTCCCCCGGCGTGATAATACCCGGGCAGTTGGGACCGATCAGGCGGGCTCCGGTCTGGCTGAGGTATTCATAGACTTTCACCATGTCCCGCACGGGAATTCCCTCGGTCACTGCCACGATCAACTTGATGCCTGCCTGTGCCGCTTCCATGATTGCTTCGGCAGCAAACCCTGCCGGAACAAATATGACGGATGCATTGGCACCCTCTTGTTCCGCGGCTGCGGCAACAGTGTTATAAACGGGAACAGTTCTCTCGAACACATAATCATCGTTCCCCTTGTATTTCAGTCCACCTTTTCCCGGGGTGACCCCGGCGACGACATTCGTGCCGTACGCGATCATCTGCTGGGTGTGAAAGGTCCCTTCACCTCCGGTAATGCCCTGAACTACCAGACGGGTAGTTTTATTGACCAGAATACTCATACGTCTCTAAGAATTATTGGAAAAACAGGATTCCACGCTGGAAACAACTTGTGAAGCAGAAAATACAAAGAAACAATGAAAAATCACAATTTGAGGAATCTATTTCGGGCGTTGTGTTCCCGAATGAAGCAAGCAATGGTTCGCTCCGGGAATACTGGGCTTATCCGCACCCTGCATGATCCGACGATCAGTCCAGGCGACGAAAGCGATTATAGAAAATATTATTTCGAATCCGCCGGTGGTTCATCATCACGCGACGCCTTTTTGAATTCGCGAACTCCCTTCCCGATTCCCTGGATGAGGTCCGGTATTCTCTTAGCCCCAAACAGAAGGAGGATGATGACAAGAATTATGAGAAGCTCGCCGATGCCAAGATTTCTGAACATAGAAGCATCCCTCAATGTGTGACAAGTGGTTGGAGCACGAAGCTTTCGATGAGAGATGAGAAGATTTTTCTCCCATCGGTATTTCCGAGGATCTGTTCCGATGCACGCTCCGGATGAGGCATCATCCCCATAACATTCCCGGTTTCATTCATGATCCCCGCGATATTTTCCGTTGAGCCGTTGGGATTCGCAGCGGATGTTATACTTCCATCGTATTCGCAATAGTGGAAAAGGATCTGGCCCCGCTCCCGGAGCTGACGGAGCACGCCCTCGTCGGCAATGTAGTTCCCCTCGCCGTGTGCGATCGGGATCCTGAGTACTTCTCCCGGCGAGCACACTGACGTGAACCGGGATTGAACGTTCTCAACACGCAGGTAAACGTCTCTGCACACAAAGGTCATGCACGCGTTCCGGATGAGTGCTCCCGGAAGCAAGCCTGCCTCGCAGAGAATCTGGAAGCCGTTGCAAATTCCGACAACCACCCCGCCAGCCCGCGCGAATGCAATAATCTCATTCATGATGGGTGAGAACCGGGCAATAGCTCCGCATCGTAAATAATCACCATACGAAAAACCTCCCGGGAGAATGATGACATCACAATTCTTCAACGATGCCTCTTTGTGCCAGAGAAACGTCGTCTCCTGATGCAGGACATGTTTCAGAACATGGTATGCGTCATGATCACAATTGGAGCCGGGAAACACGACAACGCCAAACCGTACGCTTGCCATCAGGAGGACCTATAACCGCTCGATAGTGAATGCATAATCTTCCATGACAGGATTCGCAAGAAGTTTCTTACACGCTTCATCGACGATCCGTGTCACCTCCTCTTCATCCGAACCCCGCACCTTAAGTTCCAGAATTTTTCCTATGCGCACTTCTTCAACAGCTCCCAGCCCCAAACTTTCGAGGGCATGGTGAACTGCTTTACCGGGAGGATCCAGAATTGATTTGCGGAGTGTAATGACGACCTTTACCCGAAACACGTGCCCGCCTCTCAAACGTCGACACTCGTGATCTCTGCTTCCTTATCATCCGGAATCGGCATGGCGGGATGAAGGATATGTCTGATGACCTGTACCATATACCGCATCGGACCGGTGGCCAGATAGAAAAGAAGGAAGGGGAACAGTGCTCCGCCGCGTGTTGCGACGATCCAGGTAATTCCGACAACGCCCACAGTAAACCGCAGGGGATGCTGTTTGATACCCCGCCGCGATAACTGAGGGAACGTATCGTATTTCACGCTGCTCACCATGAGGAGCGAAAGAATGACAATAAGCGGCATTAAAAGCGCTGCGGCAAGGAGACCCAGACCGCCATTCATGTCGTAGAACGTGAGGAAGTACGATGCGATCACCATTGCTGACGATGGAATGGGTAGACCTTTAAAGAAATCCTTGTCATACCCAACAAGCTGAGCATTAAACCGGGCGAGCCGCATTGCGCCGAACATCATCGGCATCGTGCTGATGAGCATGCCCATTCCGCCCATCGTGCTGAACGCTGCACGGTAAATCAGGAATGAAGGAGCAGCTCCGAAGGAAACGACATCCGAAAGCGAATCGAGTTCGACGCCGAAATCACTCGACGACCTGGTAATGCGCGCCATCAACCCATCGAGGACATCGAACGCCGCCGCAAGAATGATAAACCACGAGGCAAGTGAGATATTGCCTTCCGCTGTATGGACAATTGACTGAAAACCGCAAAAAATATTCAATATTGTAAACAAACTCGGGACAACAGCCCTTGTTATCTTCATCTATTGCAAAATCCTCAAGAGTGAACAATAATACACAGACCTAAGTTACGCATTTGGGGAATAGGTTGCAAGAACCGATTCTCCGGCCAAAACCTGCTGATGGAGGCGCACAGTGACCGTCACTGTTTTCGGCAAAAAAACATCGACCCTTGATCCGAATTTAATCATCCCAAACCGCTCGCCGATATGCACTTTTTGATCCATCCGGAGATCAGCAACAATCCTCCTGGCCACCATACCCGCAATTTGCCGGATAAGGATCTTTTCACCGTTCTCCGGTTCAAAGCCGATGGACATTCTCTCATTCGCCTCGGAGGCTTTCTCCGCGAATGCAGCTTTAAATTTTCCCGGCGTATGCCGGAGAAATCGGATCGTACCGGAGACGGGCACACGGTTAACGTGCACATCGAGCGGGGACATGAATATGCTTATAAGCGTCGCTTCCTGCTTGAGGAATTCCGGTTCAAAACGTGAAACAATCTGTACGATTTTTCCATCCGCGGGAGAAACAACAACGCCCGGGTTTTCGGGTATACGGCGTTCAGGATCGCGGAAGAAATTTACAACCAGTGCCGCGAGGAGAGCCGCAATGAAGAAGAGGATGAGGCGAACGGTTAGAGAAGGAATGAACACCTGCACACAAACAACAGCAAGAACGGCGACGATCAAAAACGTACTAAGAACGTCTTTCCCGTAGCGGGTCATAACGTTCGGATCAGACTTTCAGGAGCAACCGGTCACGCAATCTGGCAACCGCTGCGCCATTCTCGTCAGAGCTTGCGCCGCGGTGAGTTGTAATACTTTCCTTTTCGCAAATGCAGCAGGTCAGTTGAGAAAGTTCATCGGTAACCAATATTTGCCCGTGCGACCGTCCAAAAAACAGCTTCAGGCGAGAAAGAAGGAGCCGCCTCCGGTCGCACAAGCCGCGCAAAACCGCATTGACCTTAGACGCGATCCGGTTGATCTGCTTGAACTCCTCGGGACTTACCGCCGAAAGGGCGAACAGATGGTATTCGTTCGAGAGGATCCGGGTATCTTTTTCCCCAATGTAATAATGTTCAATGATGGGAAAATCCAACGCACGGCCTTCCGGCAAACCGTATCGATCATTGAGTGATTTATCCGAGACGTTGTACACAATGACTTCCACAGGGAGTCCTTCCGTCTGACGGACGAGCATTTCAGTCTCTGAGAGTTTCGACACATAGTGCGTGGGAATGTGGAATCCCTCCACATATTCGAAAAGGTAGGATGAGATCTCGTTACGGATTGCACCAGCCTGATCCGATGCCCCTGACGATTTCTCTCCATTCGTCTTGCGAGAGGAAAATTCCTGCACAACGTACTCGACTCTCTCCGAACGAAATATATTTTTCTCGCCGCGAGTTCCAATGAGCTCGCCACGCACAGGAGCCTGAACCTTTTCTCCCGTCTTGCCAGCGGACATCTGAGATTGCGACTTCATGCACCAAATAATTTTTTCGTCGTTGCATGGTACTAAAATTACATTTTAAAGTCAACAAGCCGGAACAGATTCGTGTCGGAAGGAGTATTCGTTTGGTAGTGGAAGGACGCTGGCGCGGAGAGGACGTAGAAAATTACGAGCACGGTACTACGGCAAACCCTGGGACACACCTCCATGCTCAGTTCTTTTGATGTCCGCCTGGTGCTTCACAACCCTAGCCTGGAGGACAAAAATGACTTCTTCGGCAATATTTGTCGCAAGATCAGCAATTCTTTCGAGATTCCGGCTCACCCGTATGATGTCTATTCCCCAATCGACAGATTTCATATCCGTCTTCATTTTTTGTACGACCTCCTGCACCAGCCGGACGTTCATCTGGTCGATCATATCGTCTTTCTGCAAAACCTCCGTGCTTAACTCCGGGTCCTGGTGGATAAAACTATCGATGGCGTCCCGCAGCATAAGCTCGGCAATCTCGCTCATCCGGGGAATTTCAAGAAGTGGGGCGCTTTCCTTCCGTTCAGCAAACATCATGGCCGATTCCGCGATATTGACCGCATGGTCACCGATCCGCTCGAGGTCGTTGTTAATCTTTTGGGCAGCCAAGATCAAGCGGAGGTCAATGGCCACCGGCTGCTGAAGCGCTAAAAGATCTATGATCGCGTTATCGATTTCGATCTCCATGACATTCATCCGGTCTTCGTTATCAATGACCCTCTTAGCCAGCTCGAGATCGTGTTCGAGGCAGGCCTTAATGGAGAGCCGGACAGCTTCTTCAGCCACGCTCGCCATCTTTATAAGCGTGGTTTTCAGACTTTCCAGTTCCTGTTCAAAGTGTCGCTTCATACCAAAGGTTTCTCATGATGTATATGGCAGGATCATCCAAATCTGCCCGTAATATAATCCTCCGTTTGTTTCTTCGCAGGGCTTGTAAAGATCCGTTTCGTGACGTCATGCTCAATCAACTCGCCCAAATAGAAGAATGACGTAAAATCGCTGACCCGGGCCGCTTGTTGCATGTTATGGGTAACAATCACGACCGTGTAGTTTTGCTTCAACTCGATGATAAGCTCTTCAATTTTTGCAGTTGAAATCGGATCGAGGGCACTCGCAGGTTCATCCATCAAAATCACCTCCGGATCAACGGCCAGCGTTCTCGCAATGCACAATCTTTGCTGTTGACCCCCGGAGATACTGACTCCCGACTTGCCGAGGGAGTCCTTCACCTCATCCCAGAGAGCGGCCTGGCGCAAGCACCGCTCGACGGTTTCCTGAATGCGCTTCTTGTTGCGGATACCGTTCAGACGGAGACCTGCTGCAACATTATCAAAAATCGACATTGTCGGGAACGGATTAGGTTTTTGAAATACCATCCCGACACGTTTCCGGAGCGCCACAGGGTCGTATTCAAAGATGTTTTCGTTATCCAGCTGGATCGTTCCTTCGACCGTTCCGCCCACAACTTCGTGCATGCGGTTCAGACACCGGAGAAAGGTGGTTTTCCCGCATCCGGAGGGACCTATGATTGCGGTGACCTTATTGGAGGCAATCTCCACGGAAACATCTCTTAACGCACGCGTCTTGCCGAAATAGGCGCTGACCTTGTCGGTAATAATCTTTGATGACGATATAAGGGGCTCTCGTTCCAAGGGCATTCGTGAATGTTCAAGCGAAATGGTCGGCACTTCAACCGCCTGTGCGTTCTCCATACCGGCTCCTTGTAACATACCGAAACAGAATACTCAAAATAACAATTAGCATGATTAACACAAACGAGGCAGCCCAGGCCTGGCGATTCCAATCTTCGAACGGCGCTTTGGCATAATCATAGATGAACACCGTCAGTGACGCAATGGGTTGCATCAGGGATGTCGACCAGAAGCGGTTGCCGAGCGCGGTAAACAACAAGGGTGCCGTTTCACCTGCCGCACGCGCCAGTGCAAGAAGCATTCCGGTTGCAATTCCTTCCATCGCGGACGGCAGGATGATGCGCACCGTTGCTTTCCAGCGCTGGACACCCAGGGCGAGGGCGGCTTCACGGTAGGAATGCGGTACCAGCCGGATCATCTCCTCCGTTGTTCGGGTCACCGTCGGAATCATCAGGAGCCCCAGCGCCACGCCTCCCGCAAGCGCTGAGAAATGCTTCATAGGCAGCACAACAAGAATATATGCGACAACCCCGATCACAATCGAAGGAACACC
>JAWOMQ010000129.1:0-5996 GCA_033852415.1 Bacteroidota bacterium | reverse complement strand
GGTGGAACCGATACAATGCAAATCACCATCAATAATATCACACCACCCGATTCGACCGATTCATTCACGTTCACCACTCAAACCGGAACGCAGCCGGATTCTCTTCTCACACTATCAGTTCAGCCGACTATCCTTGTCTATGGTACTCCGCACGCGATCGGCGATATCAAAGTGAATGATGTCAACGGAATACCGGTATGGCAGGGGAAGTGGGTGACAATTCTGGGCATAGTAACAGTCGGCGGTGAATTCGGCAGCCCTTCGTACATCCAGGACGCAACCGGCGGAATTGCCGTGTACGGGGTTATCACATCCGGACAAATCACGATCGGCGACGAGGTTGAGCTTGTCGGGCAGGTAAGTCCGTTTAATGGATTGAATGAACTGGGGAGCCCGACAATCATCCGGAAAGTCAGCTCCGGAAATATTGTTACCCCCATCCTGGTGAATTGCGGTCAGGTCACTCATGACGGCGCAGGTGGTGTTGAACAGTACGAAGGAATGCTCGTAAGGATCAACCAGGTCATTGTGACCAATCTCAGCGGTGGAGCGATCACGAACTGGACGGTAAGCGGTTCGGGGACAAATTACCGGCTGCAGGATGCCGGCGACACCCTTGAAGTCCGCGTCGATAATAATGTAAACTTTGCCAATCTGCCTGCACCCCAGGGGACATTTGATGTGATCGGAGTCGTGAGCCAGTTCAAAAGCACGTCTCCTTATATCGGCGGCTACCAGTTGATGCCCCGATCTCTCAGCGATATACTTTCCCAGGGCCCGATTTTTGCGACGACCCCGGTCGAGAGCAATCTGCAACCCACGTCGTTTCATATCAGCTGGAATACAGTCAACAATGGTACCACACGCCTACGGTACGGACTTACAACAGCATATGAGTTGGGGCTTCTCGCTCCGGATAATACGCTCGGGACAAGCCATGACGTCGACGTTACGGGTCTGACTCCTGCGACGATCTATCACGTGCAGGCATTCTCGGACGGTGGAGCAAATGATACAAGTTTCGCGGGCGATCTGATCGTCAGTACGGCTTCCCCGGCCGGCTCCACCGGTCAGATTCTCGTCTATTTCAATAAGAGTGTCGACAATTCTGTGTCGTTAGGAGAAAATGCGCTGGGTAACCAGGACCTCGTTTCGCTGGTCATTAACAGGATAAATAACGCACACAGATCGATCGATCTCGCTCTCTACAGCCTGAGTGCATCAGGGTACGGTGATGCAATAGCGACGGCGCTCATTGCCGCGAAAAACCGGGGTGTGGACATTCGTGTAATATGTGAAGCTGATAATCAGAATTCAGGAGGAAGTTCGTTCCCCACGCTCTCGAGCGCGGGCATTCCGGTTATTAACGACAAGTTCGATGCGGTCTGGAACGGCGCCGGTCTGATGCACAATAAGTTCTTCATTTTTGATGGGCGCGGCGGTGCACCGCCAGAAAGTGTGTGGGTACAGGGAGGTTCGTGGAACCCGACCTACTCAGGCACGGCTCAGGACAGGCAGAACTCCATTGTCATTCAGGATGTTGCTCTCGCCAACGCGTACACGACAGAATTCAACGAAATGTGGGGAAGCAGCACCAATGTCCCGAATGCGTCAGCTTCCCGTTTTGGTGCGCGAAAGACTGATAATACGCCGCATAATTTCAACATCAATGGTGTTCCCGTCAGTTCGTATTTCAGCCCGTCTGATCATACAACGATGCACATTGCCAATATGATCGGAAAAGCGCAGCATTCCGTTTCTACCTGCATCCTCACTTTTACGCGCGCGGACCTCGCCGACACGATGATTGCCCGGAAGAACGCCGGAGATAAAGTGCGCGTTGTCGTCGATAACAATACGGATCAGGGGAATCAGTTTTCGTACCTGCAGGGCGCTGGTGTCGACATTCATCTCAAGGGCGGCTCCGGTCTTCTGCACCACAAATACACTACCATCGATGCTGAGCAGCCGGGCGGCGATTCCTACATTGAAACCGGTTCGCACAACTACTCAAGCTCTGCGGAAAACTCGAACGACGAAAATAGCCTCATCCTCCAGAATAAACGCGTCGCGAATCTCTATCTGCAGGAATTCACTGCACGCTACTACGAGGCAGGAGGAACCGATTCTATCCATGTCGCCACCTCTCCCGTCTTCTCGATTTCCAAAACTGCTTTGAACTTCGACAGCGTGATGACGACGTTCTCGAAGGTCGATAGTTTCACGGTTTCCAATCCGGGGAACGCGCTCCTGGTCATTGCTCCCCTTCAGATCACGAACGCGCAGTATACGGTTCAGCCGGAAAGCGCGAGCGTTGCCCCTCTGGCTTCACAGAAATTCTATGTGACATTTACCCCCGTGGCTCTGGGTCCGCAGGCCGGGAAACTTATACTCACGTTTAATGCTTCCGGCAGTCCGGACACCGTCACACTGTCAGGCATAGGGAAATCGGGTTTGCATCCGATATTCTCCGTAACGCCGTCGAGCATCGACTTTGGTGCACGCACGGTCCTGACCGTTACGGTCGATACGTTCACGATTTCGAATGTGGGGACATCCACTCTGCATATCGCATCCCTTGCATCCAACAATCCGGTATTTACGCCCGCTCCGCTCAGCGATACGATACCGGCAGCCTCTGCCCGGAAGTTCACGGTAACCTTTGCACCGGCGGTGCATGGATCGTTCTCTGCGAGGATCCTCATTACGCACGATGGTGACACGAGTCCCGATTCGGTAACGCTTCACGGCGTTGCTCTCGATACGCCGGTAACGCGAAGCTTCTCGATCAGCGGAGGGTGGAACATGGTGTCGCTCCCCGCGCAAGTACCCGATGCGAAACGACAGTCTGTGTTTCCCACATCCTCCTCGCGCCTCTTTGCTTTTCTCAATTCTTACTTTCTCCCTCTGGCCGACAGCATGATCGAGGGAACGGGCTACTGGCTGAAATTCGACTCAGCCATCGTTCAGCCCTGTATGGGCCTGCCAATCTGGTATGACAGTATCCCTGTCCTGCACGGGTGGAATATGATTGGCTCGATTTCGACTCCGGTCGCAATCGCGGATATCGGCTCTGATCCGGACAGCATCGTTGTATCACCGTACTACAAATACGACGGCGGTTACGACACGACCGACACACTGTACCCCGGCTCTGCATATTGGGTTCGGGTGAATAACTCGGGCGCTCTTCTTCTGGGTGATCCAGGTGCAGGTCAGTCTGCGGCAAAACGGTCCTCTGGCGTGTCGCTCGCTCAAATGAACCGCCTCCGGATTACCGACGGATACGGCAAGACCCAAACCCTCTATTTTGGCGAAAGCAAGAGCGAACCCGGATCTTTGCTGCAATTCGAGCTTCCCCCAGTTCCCCCGGAGGGTGGATTTGACAGCCGGTTTGGTTCAGGGCGTTACGTGGAGTTCATCCCGCACGCAATCGGGAAAAACGTGGAATATCCGGTTGAAATCCAGGCGGGAAAATACCCTGTCCGGATTCAATGGACTATTGACACTAAGGACACAAAATGCTATACTTTATCTTTGGATGGAACGGGTAATCAGTCGGGTCACCGGATGACGCGTACTGGTGAGTTGATCCTCAATGAACCCCCGACTGACAAGCTCTCGCTCATTGTTACGCCTGACGTTCCCAGGCAGTACGAGCTTTTCCAGAACTTCCCCAATCCATTCAACCCGACGACGACAATCCGGATTGCACTTCCGATGACATCGACCGTGACGGTTAAAGTCTTTTCGATCCTTGGAGATGTTGTTGCAACAGTTCTTGACGCCGCACGGTACGACGCCGGAGTATATGATATCCCGTTCGATGCCAGCCAGCTTGCGAGCGGCATCTATTATTATCAGATGACGGCACTCAATACGACCAACCATGAGTTCCGCCAGGTTAAAAAGCTCATGCTCATGAAGTAGGATTTGTTTTTGAATCTCTCCACCATCCGAGAGGGAATGCATATGAAATTTATTTACAGTTTTACATTCGTTTTCGTTTTGTGTCTGGGAGTTCTTACGACGGGGATTGCGGGGGAGCAAATAAAGGGGATTCCCGGTAATGTTATTGTGACTCCACGAATCATTCCTTCGGCCGCAGGGTTGCCGAAGCTCGACGAAAGAACACTCGCGGGCGAACAAGCCGGCGGTCAGAAGATCATGGAGGAGGAAGCATATCCGGTGCCGGAGGAGGAATACAGACGACTGGCCTCGATACCCCCGCCGGCATATGACGGCAAGGGCATCCTCACGATTGACGCGGGAGCAAAGTTAAATCCATTATCCCCGCGGGGTGTCAGTTCGGTTACCGGCGTGAGACTGGGTGTGAACTTCGAAGGTAATCTGCAGGGAGGAAGCCTCCCGGGTGACCCGATGGTCGCAGCCGGTCTGCATGATGTTATTTCGACCGCAAACAGCACTGTCCGCATCCGGTCAAAAACAGGGACGCTCCTTCTGACAACGACGGCACTCGGTTTTGTGAATGCCACCTATGGGGGATTCGATCCAAAGGTCGTCTATGATGTTCTCGCGAATCGTTATATCATGGTCTGGGATGATAAAAATGATGTCGGCGTTTCGAAATACTATGTCGCGGTTTCCCAGACTGACAGCGCAATGGGGGCATGGTTTGTCTATCAATACGATATGACACTCGACGGCTCGACTCAGACCACCAACTGGGCCGATTTTCCAGGTCTGGGTTATGACAACAATTGCATCTATCTTACGGCAAACATGTTCTCGAAGACGACCGTCTTCCAGTATGTGAAGACCCGCGTTCTGGATAAGAATGCCATCTATCTTGGCCTGGGAAGCGGGTATGTTGACATTATCGATGTCCCCGGTCCCGGGAATCATTTCACGCTCAAACCCGCACAATCACTTTCGCCGACAGACACAGGTTACCTCGCGATCCATCCCTTTGCCGGCGGGGGCACACTCCAGATGTACCGCATAACAGGCGGCCCAGGTTTGCCGGTGTTGACGAATATCGGTAACCTCACGGTATCCTCCTACGGCTTCCCCCCGAATGGTAAACAAGAGGGTTGTGACTCGACCGACATTGTGGCTAACGACGCGCGAACACACGACCCCGTCTGGAGGGATGGGTACTTCTATCTGGCGACTGAAGCAGGTATCTCGATTAACGGCAATGCGGTCTGCGCCATGAAGTACTACAAAGTGAAAACCTTGCCACTCTCGCTCATCACCGATGAGGTGTACGCGGCTGACGGGGAGTTTTATTTGTATCCTGCTGTGACGGTCGATAAATGGGGAACAGCTTATTTTGCTTTCAGCAAGACATCTGCTTCAGAATATGCCTCAGCCGCCTACACGGTCAAACGCCGCAGTGACACAAATATCGAGCCAAGCAGTATCATGAAAGCCGGTTTCACATCGTATTTGTGCACAATCTCCGGCCCCCGTTGGGGAGACTATGAGGCGATATCCATCGATCCTGCCGTTACTTCCGACACGATGTCATCGGCATGGCTTGACGGAAACTTTGTCAAAGGTCCGACGGCCTGGGGCTCCTGGATCGGAAAGCTTAGCCTCAACTTTCACCAGATTCAGGGATATGTCTTGAGTGATTGCGACAGTAACAGCACCACCTCGGGTGATCGCACTCCAGTGTCGAATGTCCCGGTTACTTTATCGCTTGATTCCGCTATCCTGGCGACGACCATGACAGATTCTGCCGGGAATTACACTTTTGGAAACCTCGATGATGGTTTGTATGATGTCACGATTACGATACCGAACAACGCCTTCGGCCTCAGCGCCGTCGCAGGTTCGGGCGGAACTTCACAGGTTGTGGTGAACGACACCGATCTTCAGATTACCCTGTCGAACGGAGCTGTGGCCTCTCAGTACTCAATCAACAACAATTTTCTGATCGTAACGCCTCACATGGTTCCGGTCGCTTCAACCCTCTCACCCGATGCCTATTCGGTTGGAGAACCAGGCTTCACCATGACCATTCACGG
>JAWOMQ010000187.1:0-6337 GCA_033852415.1 Bacteroidota bacterium | reverse complement strand
CGCCTCCGAGGGCCTTCATTGATTCAATGTACGTGGGAAAGTGGGTTGATCCTGATTTGGGGGATTACTCTGACGACTATGTCGCTTGTTCGCCCTCGCGTAACGTCGGCTATGTCTATAACTCGACGAACAATGACCTGAATTACGAAGATTTTGGAATTCCACCCCCAGCGGTAGGCTATGATCTCCTTGGCGGACCGCTGGTGCCGCAACCGGCGGCAACCGGCCATTGGAATCTCTCGACGAAAAAGAACTTTACCAACCTTCCCATGACGTCGTTCACTTATTTCACGACGGGCACGAGAACGACCGATTTTGCCTTTGGGGCGTACGATGACACAAAGGCGTGGTGGAACATTCTCCGTGGCTATCAGCCCTCTCCCTTTGTGAACCCGCGCTGTATGGTCAATCCTCTCACAAATCAGTGCACGAATTTCGAGCTGGATGGCGATCCGGTGAATTTCCAGGGGTATCTGGACGGTAAGGTGGACCCGCCGGGTGATCGCAGGTTCATGATGTCGTCCGGGCCGTTCACCCTGGCGCTCGGAGACACCCAGGAAATTGTTCTGGCGCTCATGGGTGGTCAGGGAAAGGACAATCGCGATGCGATCACAGGTTTGTTTTCCGTCGATGACGACGCACAGGATTTTTATAACGAGGACTTCGTCCCTCCGGACTCTGTTCCGGTTCCTGATCTGAGGATCGTCGAACTCAATGATACGCTCATGCTCGACTGGGAGAAAGATACCGCCCAGGTAAGAAAAATCGAACAATATTCGTCCCGGGGGTTTGAGTTCGAGACGTACAAAGTGTATCAATTCCGCTCGAGCGACGGTGATCTCTCCGAGTCCTACGAATTTCCTCTCTTTGATATCAATTCGCAGCCCCGCTTCATGACCGTGACGACTGATTATTTGCGGAATCATTCCCTTGTGAACGGGCAGAAATATTACTATGCGGTGAAAGCGGTTATGTTCAACGCGGATCCTTCCTTTGCGAAGCCCAGGATCGAATCTCCCATTGTTGTGAAGACCGGAACCCCTCACACCCCAAACCCGGGAGTTGTCTATCCCTATCAGGTTGGTACCCCCGTTGAAAACATTTTCGATTTTGTTGGTGTGAACGACGCCACGGTCCTGCCGGAGTATTACGATCCGACCCAGCCGGACGATCACATTTATAAGATATTGTTTCATCTTTGTGCTACACTGCAGTGCCAGCTGGATCAGAAACCCAAATGGGACTTTATCGATTCTACCACGAACGACACTCTCGTGAAGGGCGTGTTCGTCGATCAGCCTGCACAGCGGGTAGTCTCCCGCGGAATGACAGTCCAGGTACTCGGAGTACCTTATTACATGCGGGACGTTGTCGAGGTGACATCTGCAAATCCGCCCGTGCTGAGCGAAGTATTCAACCATCCCAATCCCGGCGGAGAGTACATGGTGGTCGCCGGGGGTTCGTCGATTCTGGATACGTTGAAAGGGGGGACTCCCAAAGACAATGACGTGGAACTTCGGTTCACAGGGGATTCGAGCTGGAGCGTCTTCCCCGGGCGGTTGCCGCGTAATTGCAGATGGGTGCGTGTTCCCTTCACTGCCTGGCAGCTCGATGTAAACGGAAGAGATACAACCTACACGCAGCTTTATACGTTCGTCTCCGGTTTCGGCACCGACACGGCGTGGCATACCGACACAATCCTCGACCAGGAGTACAATGGACGTCGCCTCAGGGTTTTCTATCCGATCACGATTACCATCGGCGGGATTCAGGTAGGAGACGAAATGATCCCGGGAACGTATAACGACTCCATACCCTACACGAAAGACAGCTTACTGGTGAAAAGCTTCATCTGGGAAATCTCATTCGCGCCTGACCAGTATTCGGTTATATGGAAGGCGTACATCGCCGACCTCGACGAAGATGGCGTTGCCGCTCCGAAGGGGACGGTGATCCGGTTCGAGCGCTACCATCAGATCCACGATCTCGACCAAAAGCTTTTCATCCCGCATCCTGTTGTCCTGCACGATCTGAACTCTGCCCGCCGGGCGGTTGAGAAGATCAATGTCTTTCCTAACCCGTACTACGGATTGAACCGGGCGGAGCTGAATAGTTCCCAGCGCTTTGTCACCTTCAGCCATCTCCCGTATCACGCTGTAATCCGTTTGTTCAATATCGCCGGGACCGAGGTGAGAAAGCTCGAGAAGGACGACGAGACCCAGTTCACGACGTGGGACCTCAATAATGACCATGGCCTGCCGGTTGCGGGTGGTGTGTATCTGGCGCACCTCGAGTTGAAAGACGCTGGGGGAGTATCACTTGGTGAGAAGATACTGAAGCTCATGGTAGTTCCGGAAGAGAAAGTATTTGGTGATTAGAATGCACCGCCCTGGAAATAAGAACGCCGGCGCGAGCTATTTCCGCGAGATGCGGAGGATCATGCGCACCTGTTCTGGGTTCAATCTGCGCCGGCTGGCTGTGCTCATTATTCCGGTGCTCATGTGTGCCGGTACCGGCATCGCGGGTCGCGGCGATAAGGCGGGGACAGCCGCCGCAACGGAGCTCCTCATCCCTGTGGGAGCGTGGCAAATTGGAATCGGAGGCGCCGGTGTCGCGGGCGCAACCGGAGTCGACGCGATTTACTGGAATCCGGGTGGACTTGCTCGCGCATCAATGGGTTCGATGGTAATGGTTTCACACATGACCTATCTGGCCGACATTAATGTGGAATACGCTGCCGCGGCTACACGTCTGATGGGACTCGGAGAAATCGGACTTTCTTTCAAGACCCTTTCGTTCGGCGATATTCCGGTCACGACTGAAGACCAACCCGACGGAACGGGTGAGACAACATCACCAACATACGTTGTGGTGGGGGGATCTTTTGCCCGCAACATTTCAGACCGCATTTCACTCGGTTTCACGGCCAATATTATCTATGAGAAAATGGCAAACGTCTCGGCAAGCGGAGTGAGTTTCAACGTCGGTGTGCAGTACGTGGGATTAGGTGGGATCGACGGACTTCAGTTCGGCGTTGTACTCAAGAATATCGGGCCGAACATGCGCTATGACGGAAGCGGACTGCTGCGGACAGGCGTCATCAACGATGTCTTGCGTCCAGGCTCGCCCGTTAAAATAGAGGCGGCTTCAAATGAACTCCCGTCGTCGATTGATATCGGTCTTGCCTATACCCAACCCCTCGGCGACGATGCAAACATTCGCGTAGCAACTGCTTTCATCAATAATAATTATTCTGAAGACGAATACCGGGTTGGCGGTGAATATTCATACCGGAATACCGTCACCTTTCGGGGGGGGTATTCATTTGCGTCGGATTTGCTGGGAAGAGAGTATATTTACGGCTCAACCTTCGGTATAGGATTTCACTCCAAAATGTACGATTTGGCGATTTCAGTTGATTATGCGTACCGCGCGGTCGCATATTTTAGCGGCAATCATGTCCTAACGCTTGAATTGGGATTCTGAAAAATATGTTAGGGGAATACGCAAAAAGTCGTTGTTTTTGCAATTTTTTTAAATGGGAAAAACAGATTAAAACAGAAATTTTTTCTGAAAATGCTTGACAATATTTTTGAAAACGACTATATTCAGATGTCCTCCGGTTGTAGGTATTTACAATAATCTGATTTGAAGCTGTTCAGACGCTGTGCCTGAAAAAGTATATCCTATTTTCAACTACAGTTCACCAACACTATAACGTCGTTCCGAAAGGAGAAATGCCTATGCGTTTTTGGACGTCCTTCCTCTGCATTTTGTTGTTGACCGGATTCGCTTCTGCTCAACACAAAAAGTTCGTGGTCACTCCGAATCAGGAGGTTGTGCCACTGGACAAGGGGACCGTTAAGGATCTGATGAATCAGTACACCGCTGCTCGCCGGCAAGCTCTCTCGTCTCAGTGTGAATCAAAACCTATATATGGATTTTATACGCCGGTGAACCCAATAAATCAGAATTTTGGGTTTTATCATAAGGATGTGTGCGGTGAATGGTTTGTCGTTCCGGCGAACGGTTCTATCGATACAATCTATTTTCATACACTCGGTAATGTTGGACCAAGTCCAACTGTATGGCCGGGGTCGATGGACTCCACAGTGTATTTCAGAGTGTTTACATCGAATATCACACCAACGCAGGGACCTGGAATTCGTCCGGGACCGTATCGTCCTCCCTGCACAAGCTGGGGCTACTATGTGAATACAAACGATGCCGAGAATGGTGTTGCTGCATTCCCGGAAGATGCGACGCCCCCGAATCAGACCGCCTGGACTCCGACGAATGTGCCTCCTTCAGGTGTCGATCTTACTCCCTCGTTTCCGCCGTTCGGCAGCTCGATCTGGGGATTAGGTGGGTATCCCATCCCGAACATTAAACCGAATGTCGATATAAAAGTTGTAATGAACGATCTTGCTCCGTTGAATGTCAGTGCCGGAGACGTGATTTTTATTTCGTTCAGAATACCTAACTCGAATCCGAATCTTATCGATGACGCAACGCAGGACATTCGATTTGAAATCGGTGCCTCTGACCAAAATGCACCATATCCGTCAAGAGATTGGAAGTTCTACGAACACGACTCTGGACCGTCGAACTGTGCGGGCGTTCCTATTGCACAGATTAAACGAGGTTGGGTACCGCGCGGTCCTCTTGGCACGGACGATACGCTTGCAACGGCGTGCTATGATATCTGGTTCGCTATGACGCCGACAAGCAATACGCCTCCCCAGGTGGCCTATCTGGAGCAATTGCATAATACAACCTCAACGGATCCACAGACCTTCACCACCAATATCTTCGATTGCGACGTTGAAGATACGACCATGGCAGGCGTCCAGAATGCGTGGGTCGAATACACGCTTGATTCCAACACTGCACATTCAGTCTGGGTCAAGGACGTTCTGCAGTTTGACGGTGGAGACCAGTATGAATATACTCTCCCCGGTGTGAACCCAACGAGATATGTCTTCTATAAAGTTGTGGCCGAAGACCTTACAGGGGCGATTGATTCCTCCGGTATCTTCAGCTATAAAGTCGTGACGATCAACGATCCAGGATGGTACCGCGTTGATACATCCGCCGGCTGCTCATCGTCCAAAATCGCAAGCATTGGGACCGCTATTGATACAGGAGCATGGTTCCTCAATCCACAGTCGTTTACGGGAAGCAACGTTCCTCATAGAGGTGATGACGGCACAGCAGGCCCATTCTCCCTTGGAGGTGCATTCGTTTATTACGGCGATACGATGCATTATGCATGGGTCGGTGTCGACGGCGCTATTGCACTTTCGAAGACCATCACCGATACCATCGACGTCAATTCCAACGGCTTTGCTACCGACGGATATGATTTCCCCGAGACTCAGACACACAGCCGCGCGGATACTCTCCACCTCTCCTACATGCCCAAAGCATTCATTGCTCCGTACTGGGCGGACTGGTTAAACAAACAGGATTCCCCGCTGGCAGTGTTCGGAAAAGTCCGGACGTACGCGGATGCGAACAAGTTCGTCACCGAATGGGATTCACTCGGCGACTTCGACGCCAACGGCGCAACTGGTGACATCGAGGCATTCCGTGTCGTGCTGAATAAGACCGATAACTCAGTTGAATTCCAGTATGACGAGATTGGGATCGGCGGGCTGGATACGGTTAACCTGACAGGTATACAGTGCGATTCAAACTATCATCCGCAGCCGGTCGGTCAGTATCCACCCTATGCGTACTATAACAAAGATGGCTGGCCATCAGAGACACACCTCCACAACGGGTTGTGCATCCATTATGTGCCCGTTATTGGTCAGGTGGCAACCTATGATGGATGGAATCTGCTGTCAGTTGCCGGCCAGTATCAGAACGGTGCCAGAACATTCCTGTTCCCGACAGCCGTCAGCCAGGCATTCGCGTACAACAACGGTTATGTTGTAGCGCCGACATTGTCCAACGGCCCGGGTTACTGGGTGAAGTTCTCAGGTCCGCAGTCACAACAGATCCTCGGCAGGGCGATGACCAGCCTGGATATTCCGGTTACTGCTAACTGGAATATGATCGGCTCGATCAGCTCAGCTGTCCCGGTCGGAAACATTACAGCTGACGTGGCAACGGGCATTACCGGCAGCTCGGTATTCTATTACTATACGTCGATAGGCGGTTATCAGATTGCCTCGAACATCACGCCCGGCGTAGGTTACTGGGTCCGGTCGAACGGTTCAGGGAATGTCCATCTGACCGCGCCCACGGCCCCGAAGATTGGAAGTGCATTGGCCGAACTAAGCCCGCTGAGCAAGATCACCTTCTCGCAGAAGACAAACGGCTCTCAGAC
>JAWOMQ010000155.1:0-17526 GCA_033852415.1 Bacteroidota bacterium | reverse complement strand
GGCCGACTGTTCTGCAACTCGTTATGTCCGGCGGGTGCGGTCGTTGGGTTGCTATCACGCTTCTCTCTTTTTAGAATTGTCATCGACGAAAACTCCTGTAATGAATGTGGCAAATGTGAACGCGCCTGTAAAGCTAACTGCATTGAAAGTTCATCAATAAGGATTGAATACAGCGCCTGCATTAATTGTTTTAACTGTCTTGATTCCTGCCCTACTGATGCAGTACGTTATCGGCCCATTCATGGATTCGTACCGGTCATTTCGATGATCAAATTCGATGCTTCGCGAAGGAGTTTCTTTAAACAGATCTCAACACCCTTTATCGGAGGTTCTCTTTTGACACTCATCCGAGCCGATGACGGCCTCGCGAGATCTTCTGGATATGATGAAAACAAAAAAATACCCGTGACACCCCCCGGTTCGAAAAGCATCAGTCATTTTTCACAGTACTGCACAGCGTGTTATCTTTGCGTGAGTGCCTGTCCTTCGCATGTATTGGTGCCTTCGTTCCTTGACTATGGTATGACGGGGTTGTTTCAGCCTAAAATGGATTACGCCGCAAGTTACTGTAATTACGATTGTGTTGCCTGCGGCGAGGTCTGTCCGAGTGGCGCGATTTTTCCTCTCGATGCCATCGAGAAAAAGCAAGTTCAAATTGGGAAGTCGGTCTTCGTGAAGGATGATTGTGTTGTGGTGAAAAAGAAGAAAGATTGCGCGGCCTGTTCAGAGCACTGTCCGACGAAAGCAGTGCACATGGTTCCGTACGAAGGTACCTTGGTCCTACCGGAGGTGAATAACGATGTCTGTGTCGGCTGCGGGGCATGTGAACACGCGTGTCCCACCACCCCTCGGAAAGCCATTTATGTCAAATCAAATGCCTTCCATGCGAAGGCAAAAAAACCTGAGCCCTCAACAAGCAAACTACCAGAAGCTGGAATTCACGATTTTCCTTTTTAACGCGTATGCTGGTTACCGAAAACCTTTCCATGTTCTACACTTCGCCGCTTTGAGAAGAACTAATTGCATGAACAGTCTCGATCTGATGTGCCACCCTCAATGTGAGAAGGCACCATGTTTGGACCACTACTCGCTACGATGACTAAGTGGCAATGCCATCTGCCGAGGGCATCACTTCGTGACCTCCGGGAAAAGTCTCAATGAGCTATAGGCTGGTTGAGACTTTGTAGTTCGATGTATCGTTTCAGACCTAGCTCTACGAGCGCAGCTCGTACCTGTCGTAGAAGGATTGAACGGATCGAATAGTTTTGTAATAGGGAACAGAACTTTGCAATCTGTGCCTCGTCCTTGTGGTGTGCCAAGATGACCCTGGCAGACGAACGAACTACGCGATGAAAAGCGTTTTGATGTGAAAAACCCTACTTGTGCGAGTAGATTAATTTCCTGTGGTGCTCCAGAAATAGTCAGCATCATTGGTAAAATAACCTCCCGGCTTATTCATCGCTTCCATAAGTTTTCGGTGCGGATTGTATGAGGATGGAAGAAGATTGATATAGGTCTTCACTCCCGGCGTTGATTCATAGCCGAATTCACTTGATACCGGAGCGGAAAACCAGAAGAGATTTTTCGCCATATAATGGAGGTAATCCTCCTTGTGATATGGCTGTCCGTTCCAATTGATACTATCTGAAACGGCAACACTATCACCCGAGATTATTTTCTTTCGAACCTCCGAGATATTTAAGAAATTGCCGTTCTTATCGGTGATATAGGCGTCAAAGGTCGGATCCATCCAAATCCACTTGTGCAACGTATTTGAGTATACGATGTTAATTACGTGGCAATCAGTGTCCGTTGTATCTCTCGGCAAACAGGTAATGTGTCGCGAACGGAAGCCCATGGAAAGATAGGCTTCATTAAGAATCGTTGCCATCATTCTGCAATTTACGCCGCGATGTTCCTTGCGGCAGACGTCAATAAGGTCGATAGCATTGCACGAAGCTGGATTCTGCGACTGTCCGTCATGCCTGACCACGGAATGGGCCCATCGCATCAATCGTATAATGCGGGAGAGCTCGTTTCCCGTACCGGCGACTGAATCGAGGTGGTACAAGGTTCGCAAGAGGACAAGATTGGTGTCATTAACGTGCTGGTACATGAACGACGGTCGGGTGGGAACCGTGCGGTGGTATTCTCCGGCCTTCCGGAGCGTAACAAAATAGTCGCCGCGCTCTCGGACGACGCTGAGTAAATCCTGAAACTGCTTCATGCCCCAGAGGGAAACCATGTCCGAATCGCGTTTCAGGTTGTAATAATCGTTCCAGCCTTCATCCACGGAGGTCCTCAGGTAATGCAATGCCTGGTCAGCGGAATCTATTAGAGCGAAACCACATGCCAGGTTGTACAGGATGGATGCATCGGCAGACTTGTTGGCGACTCTACCAGCAGAATCAAGTCTTTCGTAGTAATCATGCATCCCCATCAGCACACCGATTGCCATGTGAAACTGTTTAGTTTGCCAGAGACTGTGGCGGATACTATCTTGCTGCAGGAAAAAAGAGGCAAAACTGTCCGAGCGGGATTGTGGGAGACAAGAGTTCGAAGTTAAAAGGACTGTGAATACTAACAGGATACCAATCCGCATTGAGACCTCCTTTAAGAAGACACGTGCAGGCGTTTCCGCTGTATACGCTGCGAGACTTGATTTGTTACGATCTCACGTTTAGAATGCCTTTGTAAAGATTCCGCGATGTTTCAGTTCCTAAAATAGATTAGGCTTTCAGGTATTGTCCAAAAAGTTATTCATCGAGGACACTTCTTCTTTACAGGCCATTCTCAAACGAATGAACCCGAATCCCCGGCCTGTTCTGACCAGCTGAGGGATGAGGTGGTGCCAGAGGGCTTGTTACTTCACCAACGCCATCTTCTTCACACTCGTAAACGATTTACTGGGGTCAGATCACTTCGCTGTCAGTGAAAGTTCAATCTGAATCAGCCCGTCCTTCGGTGACGCCTTCGTGTTGACGTCAGTGAGGAATACCCGCTCCTCTCCGATTCCGCCGCTTAGGATGATATAGGATTTTACGGCATCCGCCCTGCGGCTTGCCAGTGCACGCAGAGCATCGTCACTGACATGGCAGGCTCCAAGAAGTTTTGCATAAGCTGCCTTGTCCATTGCCCGCTCCAATTCATCCTTTGTAGTCTCCTCGCTCAGTCCGGAGGATGGAGGGAGAAGATTCCTCGGATCGTCCTCGAATGTCCTCCTATAAAGGTCCACCAAACTGTTCCGCTGCTTCTCGTTGAGATCCTCGATAGTAGTTGCCGGGGGATATGGAGGCCGGATCTTTGAAAGAACAGAATCCCTTGCAATCGCCTCACCGTCAAGAGTATCGACGGCAATTCCCCTTATCTCGAGTGTGAGATTGGGCCTCTCCGTGAGGGCTTTGGCAACGCTGGCGAGTTTTGTTTTATCGTGGGAGCTCAGGGAATCTGATCCCGCCGTGAAATCAACATATTGCAAGTCCTCCCCACCGCCGCCAAAGAGAGCTCCCAGCAACTTAAAGGGAGACAGCACCGCCTTTGTGATGATATTCACGAACACTTTGAGGATAATTGGCATGAGGCTGAACTTGGGATCATTGAGATCGCCGCTGACTGGAATATCGAGATCGATCACACCATGGGAGTCCTTCAGCAGCGCGATAGCCAATTTCACGGGAAGGCTTGTCGCGTCGGGGCTATCTACCTTTTCACCGAGTGTAAGCTGTTCGAGAACAATCTTGTTTTGGCCGTCAAGGTGCACCTTATTGAGCTTATAATTTAAATCGACATTGAGCTTTCCCTTCTCGATCTTATATCCGGCAAACCTGGCGGCGTAAGGGGTAAAGGTAGTGAGTTCAATCCCGTGAAAACTCATTGTCACGTCGGTATATGCTTCCTCGCTCAGCGGATTGATTTGCCCTTTGATGACGGCTGGTGCGTATTTATCAACCTTCCCTGCAAGATCGATATCGGCACGGGAAAGCTCCTCAGAGGAAAGCCCGCTGATCGTGCCGTTCAGCTCCTCGACGCCAACCGCGAAGTTCGGCTTCATGGAGAGGTCGGAGAAGTTCAGGGATCCATTCAGGACCACAATCTGACCGATGCGGCTTTTCATCCGTGGGGTCGCAGGGCTGCCGGCAGTCTGAGCAGTCATGGGCTTCGGCGCGGTCGAATCCGGGGTCAGTGTATCACTGACCATTATGTGGTGGATATTCGTGACGCTGTCGGGGCCAATAATCATCCGGAGGTAGGGTTGGCGCGCCACAATCTCTTTCACGGAGAACGAATGGGAGGATTGGTGGAACGACAGTGTGTTCAATTCCAGGCGAGCACACCGGACAAAATCCTCCTGGAAGACGGGGTCGACGACCCGTACATCTGCTAATCCCATCTGTCCGTCATAATCAATCGCATATTTTTTCCCCTGGAGAAGAAAATGCACTTTACCCCTGGCGTTCACGTTTCCGGATTTAATTACGGCTTTCGAGTAATCATTCAGATAGGGTTGAAAGGGAGTAAGGGAAACAGCAGAGCACTCAGCATCACAGGTGGCATCCAACGAATTTTTGTCAACATCGAGACTCATCGTGCCGTTCGCCCTTGCGGTCCCGGCTCCATTAAGAATTGCGGTCAGCGATACTGTGGCTGGAGCTGGCTGGTCGAGCCGGAGATTTTCCACCGTGACATCAGCAGAATCGATATCAATCCTTGCCGGAGGGTTTGTGGTCCGGTCCACGTTATGAAATGCGCTTGAAGTACACTCGATCTTCTTGAGGATGATCTTCCAGGGGGTCGGTGTCTGTGTCGATGAGGTATCAACCAGTTTATTTTTCGGCATGAACATCGATTTCAGTGTAACCCTTCCGTCGGTGGCCATGCTATTCGTGAGGTTGAGTCCTTTTGCGGCAACTGAACCGATGCTGATATTCTTGCCGGCATAATCCACCTGGATATTGCTGACGGTAAGGAGCGGAAGATCGATCGCCCGCACGCTGTCCGCAGAGCTGGAAATGGTGAGGGCCCTTGTTTCGAGGGAACCGTTCCGAATGTCAAGAAGTGTCGTTTGCTTTGAAAGATCGAGAGTATACTCCGCATGAAAGTCCATCTGACCAGAAGACACTTCAAATTGGACGAATGGCCGGAGGAAGTCCCAGAGCCTCCTTGCATGGATATTCTTCAGTTCGAAACTGCCGCTTGACCGGAGTGGCACGACGCTGAAATTACCCTTCCAGCGTATGAGTTCATTCTGTCCGGTACTTGCTTCAAACGTATAACCCCCAGCTTCATTTGAAATGGTGGTGAAATCCGTTAGTGAGAAGCCAAGTGAATCAACGACCTCCCGAAAGGGAACCTGACGAGTGCTGTCTTCAAACACGACCTTTCCGCTATCAATCGCAAGATCCTGAATGATCAGCCTCAGGGGAGATCCCGCGAGGGTATCCTTCGACTTGTCCTGTAATTCTCCCTGGATGTCCTTGAGATTAATATTGCCATCAGGCCGTATTCCGACATAGATGAACGGAGTGGTGAGATGGATTTGGGAAAATGTATACGCCCGTTGGAATAAAGAACTGATTTCAAAATTTATGTAGAGTTCTTTGAATGAGAAGATGGTTCTGTGCTTCCGGTCCAGCAGCGCAAAATCATGCACCGTCAAGGAAAGGGCAAAGGGGTTGACCCTTATTCCCCCGATTATGACGGGGCAGGTTGTTTGTCTGGAAACTGCATCGATAAGCCTGGGTTTAAGGATGGGAGGAACGACAAGAAAGCCCACCAATCCATAGAGCGCTACCAGGCTCGCTGCGGTAATGATGAGAGTCTTCTTTTTGACGGTTAATCTCCTAAATGACACTGGATTTTATACATATTTTGAACCATAGTCAACAAAGGTTACTGGAAAGCGTGCAAGGCCAAAACTCAAATTCAAGTTGGTACACCATGCGGGGGCAGATCAGGCAAGATCGCCGCTTTGTCCATCGATGGAGTCGATTTAATTAGAGGAAGCTCGCCAGAAATTCAAACGCACGGATGCGTATTGAGACAGATGGAGTCTGGGCTGACCAGGCAGGAATATCAAGAGTTGTGGATTGAGATGGTTGTGCCAGTGGAAAGAAGAATGAAGCAGTTGGAGGAAGATCCGCGGGTTAACACATCAAGTAGTAGCTGATTACTATAACAAAGCCGACTCGCAATGAGTCGGCTTTGATCGATAAGTTTCACACATGCGATTGTCACTTCATCAATAACATCTTCCTTACACTCGTAAACGTCTTACTCGGATTCGTAACGCTCGTTGCTTCTAGGCGATAGAAGTAGATGCCAGATGGGAAGTTTGAAATGGGGGAATGACCTGGTGCTTGCCCCCATCTTTGATCACTTTTCAGGGGCGACTTAGTCGCTCAAAACTCCTTCGGTTCGGCGTTCCTATTGCCTGGCTTCCTGGCTGGCACCCAGAATTTCGTATGTGAACACCTTGTCTTTGCGGCAAATTCTCACATAGATCACACTGCCGTTTGCCAACTGGTCCCTGAATTGTCTGAGCAGTTTTGGAAACTCAAGCGGCGTCACATTGGTGAGCTCGTAATAGTCGATGCCCGCGATTAGACACCCCCGCTTTTGAATTTCAGCAAGAAACTGTTCGCGGTCGGTTTCCCGGAGTCCTATTACACTCCTCCCTGAATAGTACGTTGCCAGAGGAACATTCGTGGCGCAGTCTACGGGCCAGGGGGGATTCCTCCAGTTTGCGAACCAGCAGTACTGCGCATACCAATCAGGTTCTCCGTATTTCTTCTCGGGAATCTCGAGTGAAATACCGGTCAGGAAGACGAGAACAACTATACAGCAAAAGTGTAAGAATCGGGACATACCAGAACCTCTTCTCGGTAAACAGGAAACTTATCTCCATCAGATCCCCCGGCTTCCGGACGTCGGGGCGGATATAGTAGACAGAAGACGCCAATAGAGTCAGAAAAGAATAATAAATCCAATACCGTCTTTCCTTGAGCTTGAAAAGATTGAGTCCAAGGAGTGACATGGGCGTGGTGAGAATTGCAATGATATAGAACCCCCACCATCGCCAGCCGAGTACGACAAACAGACCTGCGAAAGCGTATGGGCGCGCGACACGCGACCAGAACACAAAGATTGGGAAGACGGCGATGAACGCTGATCCGTACAATGATTTCCACCCTCCCCCCGTCACTCGATAGAAAAAGAGGATCGTCAGCGAGCCGCAGATCGCGACCGGGAGGCGCAGCCAGAACTCATCTGAAGGGAGAAGTTTCCCGAGCAGCACTGTAGGAAACTCCTGATGAGGGATTCCTTTGGTCCAATCTGCAAACAACGCCTCGTCGATCCAAAGAGGGGGCGCGCCAAGGTGAAGAAGCCGCAGATAGGTCCCGAAAGTGAAAACCATGAAAAGCAGGATCGGAATGCGGTTGGTCTTGAGAAACGATATTTCCACGAACTCAGTTGCGTGTTGGTTGCATGAATTTGAGCCCGAGGGCTCGATTTTGCAGATAGCAACTGGAAGTTACTCGATAAAATCACATTTTCAAATCTGCCGCTCCAGTGCAGACTGCTGACCTGGCCCTCACTACTGAGCAGGTCGATTCTGAAAAGATTCGGCCTGTTTTGTTATTGACCCCGACATGAACCTCCAGAGTTCCGAGGCGAATCAAAAAGAGCCAACTTATACATAGACTAGAGCCCCGATCATGGTCAGATTGGGGCTCTGTTATAAACATGGTTAGCGATCAACTCATCTGACCAACACCATCTTCTTCACACTCGTAAACGTCTCACCCGGATTCGTAACACTTGTTGCTTCAAGCCGATAGAAGTAGATGCCGGATGCATATGATGAGGCGTTCCATTCCACTTGTTTGAAACCGGCTGGTTCGATGTTGTCCTTCAGGGTTTGTACGACTTGACCCAACAGGTTGTAGATTTTCAAACTGACGTGGCTATTTGCTGGCAACTCATATTTGATCGTTGTTGTTGGGTTGAATGGATTAGGAAAACATTGAGCGAGAGAGTACGTTGCCGGGAGCATGTTGGGCAGAGAGTTTTCGTCCGGTGGCGGAGGAGGGGGTTCCACTGTGGGGATTATATGTATTCTACTTCCTGCAGATGCGGATTGTGACGAAGATAGAATTAATTCTCCGACCTGGAGAGTCCTTACCCAGTATGCATATCCGGGCTCGATCGTGTCAGCGACAACATAACCCGAATCGCCATCGAAATGATAAAATGGGCTCGTTGTTATTCCTGAAGGTATACTGCCGATGGAATTTATCGGAACAGGATACGAGATGGATCCGATCAGGTTCCATTCTTTGTTGACGGGAATAGTATCTGCCATGATCGGGATACCCGCGATAGATATCGTCGCCTTACTAGAAAATTTCAGCCAGTATCCGCAGCCTCGTTGTATAGTATCTGTCAGCAGATACCCGTTGATGAAAGTAAATGCAGCAGAAACCGATGTCGGAAACACAGAATCCTTCAACATTTGGCCGGCACGATCAGGCGGGGAGAGCATGTTCCATCCTTCCGTGACTTGGACAGGGCTCTGAGGGTAGAAGGCATTCCCAAAGAAAGGCAGAGTCGTGTCAAGCCCGGATGTGGAAGTGATGATGAAAGAAATGCCCAACCCGGGAGATGATTCCCGCCACAGTTGTGGCAAACTATCTCGGACGCTGTATTCTCCCGGCCCAAGTCCGGTAAAAGCATAGTTACCGTCGGAATCTGTGAAAGCCATCATTGAGGAGGCGCCAGAGAGAATGACAGGCCAGTCTGGCCAAGTGAGATCTCCCTGATCTAATGTGCCGCTTCCATTGGCATCAATAAACAATCGACCGCGGATTGTGATGGGCTGGAAAAGTGCAAAATCAAGATTGCCCGCGATCCGGTTCGTGCTATCCAGCGTAACGGTGTATAATGTCGACCTTGGGTAGATGATTGTTGCACCGGGATGGTCAATCGTCAGAGTGTATTGTCCGAGAGCAAGGTTGTCGAAGAGGAATTTGCCGTGTGCATCGGTCAGTACAGAATCAATCTTCTGACCACCTAATCTGACTTTCATTCCGGTCAGGAACGCTTCGTCGATATTCCGTTTTCCATTACCGTTCCTGTCCTCAAAGAGGGTCCCTGACATGTGATTTGTAATTCCGAAATAGTTCACGGCTGCGAGGGCATCAACTATTCCCCATCCATGGAAATTGTCAGGTGAGGACGCGTCAGACGCTGTGTTTCTCATCGCCATCCGAACCTGCTCAGGTCTCAGTCCGGGGTTTGCACATAGAATGAGCGCAGCAACCCCAGCCGCCAAGGGACAGGCAAAGGACGTCCCGCCCATCCCCATTGCCATAACATCGGGCTTAATGCGCCCGTCGACAGTAGGGCCATTTGAACTGAATCCCATGACCACACCGGCGGTATCGACTGCCCCGACAGTGATAATGTTGAAGCCATCGGCTGGTGCCCAGAGTGTGTTGTGCGTTGAATCGCGCCCGGCGTTACCGGCAGCGTTAACGACCACAATACCGAGTGAGTCGGCACGATCGCCTGCGCGGGTGATTAGCGCTGTAGTACCGTTCATGTCATGCCATGTCAAACTCGGATATGGAGGATCAAAAACGAGATAGGCCAGTGAGGTGCTCGTTACATCGACGCCGATACTGTCTGCCCACTCGATTCCCTTAGCCCAGTTGTCCTCCTCGATCGGTGTCTCGCTTGAGTCGTTTTCAGTCCTTGCGAGAAGAAAACTCGCCCGGAATGCGGGGCCGATGAAATTGCCAGTGGCATATCCTCCGATCGTGGCTAAGGTAGCCTCACCATGCCCACCAGCTCCAGGGTCTTCCGGGATCACACTAGTTTTATGATCGACGAAATCATACGTTGCAACGATATTCATGGAATCGAATAGCGGGTCACTCGTGTTCCGAACACCCTCATCGAACATGCAGATAAGGATACCCTGGCCAAAGATCCCCAGATCGTGTACGGCCGGCACATTTATTTGCTGAAGTTGACGGTACGAACTGCCGTAATCGAGGGAGCTTACGGTTTCTGAACGTGACCTATCGACAACCGATTTTATCCTTGGTAGTTGATCTTTGGAGTGGCCAGCCTTCCAGCGTCCCACGAGATCGATCTCTCTTACAAAAGAGAGTTCTAAAAGCTTGTCAATCTGCGATTTTGTTGCCCAGGCGCTCACTGCATTAAACCATTTCAATTGATGTCGCACAGAAATGACGCGTGTCTGCACGGCCTGCACATACGATTGTTCAAGGGGGAAATCAGCATTATCGATAACCGGTTGCAATGGTCGAACCTTCCTCCGCCTCATGATTGCCCTTGTGGAGATTAGATCTTCGGGGGCATATGTTCTCGTGCCCTTGTTTGCGAAAGTGACCAGGATGATCTGCCTCGTAGTGTCATTCATTGAAGTGTAAGCACGTTGTAGCAATGCACCGAATTTGCTCTGAGACTGCGCACTCGAAAGAAAAGCAAGGAGAATGAGAGCAACAATAAAAGCATTCTTCATAGAGATAGCAGGTTAATCCGTTGGTCCTTTACACCGCCTCGATAACATACGAAACTGCTCAAAGAATACCAATAACACGAATCGATTATTATGATCTCCATCGAGAAACTACATGCTGGTATGACATACCTTTTACCACGGCCCAGTTTTTCCGAAAAGGGATTGTCTCTAGCTCTCGCCTGGATATACAGCATTTGGGCGTGGGGATCCCGTACACGGGACTTAAATCCTCTGCCTTGCAATATACTTTGAGGATGGCGGATTAGGGTGCTCATGGAAGAAAGTCTTCCAAGCTGGCAGATGGACTGATGAAATCAAAATTGGAAAGGAACGGGGGAGCGTTGATGTGATGGGAAAAGTTAAAATAACTTTTCGTAATAATCAAGCCCCAACCTTCATCAGATTGAGGCTTATAACATCCTCACTGCATTGTTGTGGCAGTTACTTTAGCAACACCAGTTTCTTCACACTCGTAAACGTCTCACTTGGGTGTGCAGCACTCACCGCTTCAAGTCGGTAAAAGTAGATGCCGGAGGCGATGTTACTTGCGTTCCAGTTGACTTGTTGGTGGCCAGCTTGTTCTGTTTCATTGACAAGTGTGGCGACGACTTGTCCGAGCAAGTTGAAGACCATAATAGATACTCGGCTGTTCGAGGGAAGTTCATAATGTATTGTGGTTGATGGATTAAATGGATTGGGATAATTCTGCTCTACAGAGAATTCCCTCGGCAACAAGCCAATTTCCCCATCTGGGGGAGGTGGCGGTTGTTCAGATATCACCCGAATAGTAATCTTTGGGCTATTCGATGGCGATGAGCTCAATACCAATTGTCCTGCACCATTGACCTTTACCCAGTATCCGCTTCCCGGGTCAATACTCATTACTGTCGTGTATCCATTATCGTACCTGAAGAACTGAGATGTAATCATTCCCTCCGGTATACTGCTAACTGATGTCACTGGGACGGATGTACTGATTGACCCTATCATATTCCATCCTGCGGCCACATCAACTGTGTCAGCTGTCTTGTATGTCCCGGTGATTGGAATAGTCTGGTCCCCATCGAACCGCAGCCAGTATCCCGCGCCGCTCTGGAGTGTTGATGAAATGACATAACTACCCTGATAGGTGTATGCCGGAGAAACTGCCGTTGGATACAAAGTTGATTTTGTGTAATCATTCGGCACTAACGGAACGGAAATCATATTCCAACTTGTGTTTATGGTGAATGTCTGTGTAACGGGAAATGTCGCGCTTGCCTCGCTCGAAGGCTGACTCTGATTGCCGTGCACGTCAACCGCAATAATACGGTAATGAAACGTCATACCTACCGTGGGAGTTCCATCGGTAAAGTCAGGTGAAAAAGCAGTGCCAATCTTCAGTCCTGGTGCGGGACTGAAGTTGTCTGTGGTGGAGCGATAGATATCGTAACGCCCGACATCAGGATCGGTGGGTGGATTCCAGCTCAGTTGTGCCTGTGGGCCAGGTTGGGCCGCTGCTACAAGCCCCGAGGGTTGTATGGGTGCGAGATTATCGACTGAATATCCACTATCTGGGTATGATATGTAATAATTGTAAACAATTGCAGTCTGGCCAGTGATGATATAAGTGAAATAGGGAATACCACCTGATGTAGAGTCTGCCAGCGTGGGCACAACGGCATTGTAAGACGGTAATTGAAGGGCGGGAACAGTCATCAGAAAATCATACTGACTAAGACTGTCAGCAAGTACTGACAATTCCTGAGGCGGAATTAGGCGCTTGTAAGCAGTGGGGGATATCCCAGCTGGAACTTTCCGCCAAATTCCATACGAGGTGATTTCCGTTGATATTCCAGCGCTATCATAGAGAAATTTGTTCCATTTGATACGCACGCTTCCCCCTTGGTCGTTAGGGATATCGGAAATGGAAATAATTTTTTGTTTGTCAGCCATAAACACCCAGGAAGCCCCCGCAGTGCTATTGTCCTGTAACCCACCAATGATGGCTGAATTACCGTCCCCGGAGAGGCAAACCGACCAACCCTGCACTGCGTTCCCCACAGCTCCTGTTCCGACAAGTTTACTTCCCAGTTGCGACCATACCCCAGCGGTGCGCTTGTACACCCATGTGGCTCCAACTTCAGCGCTATCGTCAGGTGCACCTACGATTGCCGTGTTACCGTCAGATGAGAGAGAGACGGAAGCTCCTTGCCGGGCAGCGATTGGATTGTTCGCGGCACCTGTGCCGACAAGTTTACTCCCCTGTTGCGTCCACACACCTCCACTCCGCGTAAATATCCATGCTGCTCCTGCCTGATTACTATCACCAGTCCCACCTTCGATTGCCGTGTTGCCGTCTGATGAAAGAGAGACAGATTTGCCTTGTGCTGCAGCAAGTGGACTGTTCACAGCTCCGGTGCCCACAAGTTTGCTCCCCTGTTGTGTCCACACACCTCCACTCCGTGTGAATACCCATGCCGCCCCTGCCAGACTATTGTCACGCCATCCTCCAACAATTGCCGTATTGCCGTCTGATGAAAGAGAGACAGAAGCACCCTGCTGTGCATTTCCCACAGCACCTGTGCCGACAAGTTTACTCCCCTGTTGTGTCCACACACCTCCACTCCGCGTGAACACCCACGCTGCTCCAGCCTGAGAGCTATCGTAGGGACCACCCACGATTACTGTGTTCCCGTCGGCAGAAATTGAGACAGACCAGCCTTGCTCGGAACCTCCCACAGCACCTGTGCCGACAAGTTTACTCCCCTGCTGCGTCCACACACCTGCACTCCGCGTGAACACCCATGCTGCTCCAACGAAGCTGTTATCCCCAGTTCCACCTAAGATTGCCGTATTTCCGTCAGCGGAAAGTGATACCGAGAAGCCCTGCGATATGAGCGTTCCCACGGCGCCCGTCCCGACAAGTTTGTTCCCCTGTTGCGTCCACACACCGCCGTTTCTGGTAAACGCCCACGCCGCTCCTGCGTTCGCGTTGTCGTATGGTCCACCCATGATGGCCGTGTTGCCATCGGCTGAAAGTGAGACAGAACTGCCTTGCTGTGCATTTCCCACAGCACCTGTGCCAGCGAGCTTACTCCCTTGCTGGATGAACTGCGCTCGTGCCGGTGAAAGAATCAGAATAACAAGGGCAGGCATCAAAGAACAGAGAAGCATCGGTGATTTCATAACGATCTCCTAAATGATTGAAGAACAAGATGGAGTTGTTACCCCCGTGTTCCGCTTTTAGTTTTTGATCCAATATGCATGAAAGTGCTTTGTGAACACTCTCAAGCTGCTTTGATTTCACACACTTCGGGATGGTGGACAAATTCTTTCGCTGTATGGAATCGAGGGCGTATTGGGATCTCTCGGAGTTGCCAAAGTCCCTAACCCAAAACACTCTGCAAATGGTTGAGCCGCCGGGTTCTGACTTCACTGCCCGCCCTTATTCACGCCCGATGAAAACCACCGAGCAAAAATCAGGAAGAACGAATAAATCCACGTGAAAGTCTCTGCAATGATATGAGATGCATCCAATGAAGAATATAGTCAAGGAGCAATGCCTGGGCAATCACGCATTTGCGGGAATAGCCATCATATGTGAATTTATTCAGAATTGATTCAGATATTCATGCCCGAAGGTATGCTAAGTCTCCCGTCATGCAAAAGTTCAAGTTGGACTCGGCATTCCCGTTTCAAATTGTAGATAGCTGTCATTGCACTTCATTGAAGTCGGATAAACTGCACGGTGTCGCATCCTAAACTGGTCAAATCGTTTCAGAATCGTCGCTTTCAAATTCCTCTTTAGTCCATGCATCGTGCTTCCACTTCAAAAAAACAATGCTTCGTTCTTTTGGGGCGGTACTGTTTGATGGAGTGTATGAGGATTAAAATCAAGTTGAGCGAGTCAGGCGCAAGCCGCACAAGCGACATCCTGAAGAGGAATCCGGATCCTTCCCAAACTACCCCGCGAGCCAATTCTGCTCAGTTTTGACGTCTCTTTTGTTTCGCGCCAAGCTCCGAATTCTCAACCGTTCGGATGATCTCCATCTTCTCAGCCAGCGTGTATCTCATGGCTCCTCGCTCAATGCGCTCTCCAAGCCATTCACACTTTTTTTTAAGACACGGTTCTTCAACGACAGCTCGGCAACAAGAGCCTTCAGTTGATCGTTTTACTTCTGCAGCCCCACCACCTCCGTGCTTGTGGCCTCCCGCTCCGTATCGCCCTGCAATCGCTTTTTCCCCGCCTCCAGAAACTCTTTGCTCCACTTGTAGTACACATTCGGATAAATGCCCTCTCTCCGGCATATCTCCGAGATACTCGCTTCTCCTTTTAACCCTTCCAACACTATACGGATCTTCTCTTCTGCGCTGTACCGGTTCCGAGTCCTCCGCTTGATCTCCCGTACAACTCCTTCTGGTCCTGATGGTGTTCCTGGCATACTGTCCCTCCCTTTCTTCTCCTCTCACAATATCCCAAAACCATCTCTTAAAATCTACACCCTATCTGTATGGCAGGCTCTGAACCCGAACACTCCAACGAAATCGACGCCTTGCGCGATGATTCCCGCACCAACGGCGCTATTCTCTCCTCCGCGATCCGGCAACGGGCCTGTTCACGCGTACAACACCTTCAGCGGAGAATCTCTTCCGGGTGGACTGGCTCTTCTCCTACCATCCCAATCCCGGAACCGTATTCTTTGCTGGCTACGGTGCCAGCCTTGATGATGCGTATTCGTTCAAATTCCGGAATCTCACCCGTGTTCAGGATGGATTTTTCATCAAGCTGAGCTATTTTTTCAGGACGTAAGTGATAAGCTGAATTGGGACCAAATATTCTGCAGAATCATTATTACGAAGAAGATCGGTACCCGAGCTGACGCAAAGAATCTTGAGAAGTAGATTTTCTACAAGTCGAGACTCTCTTCCATGAACACATTCTCCCTTTGATTTTTGAATGTTTGGGCCGGAGAATTTGCCCTTCTTTTTGCTCCAATTCCATTTTACACAGGATTAGATACGCAGCCGACAAATCGATCGGTTGACTTTAATGAACCCAGGTTGTACATTTTGACCATCCGCAGGGAAGAACCCACAATCGTGTGAGATCCGGGCTACTTTCCCATCCGTCCTTTTCAATACAACAGAGATCATCCATTCTTTTCGAACGTCTGCGCACCGCAGCCTGACCATCTGTGTGTTGTGTGCGCCGGATCTCCTCACTCTTCCAGACATCGGGCGAGCTATTGAAGAAGTGCTTCCCACGCCGGGGTGATCCAACCCACACATGGCTGATAGCGTGCGTCAGGAACAATGAAGGAGCATACAATGAAACCGTACATTCTTTCACCACTGTTGATATTCTTCCTCATATCCGGGTCAATTGCACAACAATCATACAACGACATAGATCCGTTTCTGTGTAACCACACACTTGGAGGAAGGTCGGATCTCCTCTTGCTTAATTCCCACCCTGATTACGGTTTTGATATCGGGTATACTGTTTTCACGAATGACACAGCTCAACAATTCGGGACCACGAGCGAAAGTGGTAACCACATTATCTCCACCGATGGTGTATCAGGGAACTTTATTACGGGCCAGGTTTCGGACCAGGCGCGAGACGAAACCGTCTGCGGAACCATGGAATCTGTCGGGGATACTTCGATCATTGTGAAACTGTATGTATCACAATTGCTAAATGGGGTGTGGTCGGTTGCCTCGACCGCTATTGATTCCCTTAAAAAGGCCGCCAGTTCTGTGAGTCAACTTATGGAGGTCCGGATGGCTTCCGGGTATTTCGACGGAAATCCCCAGAAGGACATTGTGATTGCTTACAATCTTCCCGATAACACACCGGTGATTAAGATCCGCATCTTTAAGCTCGATAGTGCGACCACCATCCCCTTCGAAATGACATCAGTACAGGATGATACACTTCCCTCAAATCTGGGCGCGCAGATGCTCTTTGATATCGCTGCAGGCGATTTTGACAGGGATGGTGTGGATGAGATTTGCGTTGTCAAGAATGAAGGACTTCAATCAACGTTTGGACACACTCCGGCCACAGTTTCGTTGGGGCTGAAAGCGTATGATTTTGACTGGACCAGCAAGCAGCTTCTTCCAAAAGGGAGCCGGGACATCACCGAGCAGGTCACGACTGACATAAGCAAATATCCGGTATCGGTAGACCAGGTGGTTCTCACCGGGGGTGACTTTAACGGTGATGGAACAGACGAGGCAGCGTTCGGTTTTTCATTGTATTGCTCACCGGGACCGGAAGCCTTCTACATTCAGCCATTTTCCCTCGCCGGAGATCTTACAGCTTTTTCGGTGAACTTTGGGAATTTTTTGAATGTCGAGAACTCAGCATCGGTGGGCAATACCTCCATGTCCCTGACGTCCGGGGATATCGAACGGGACGGGAGAAATGAGTTAGTCTACGCTGGCGCTGCTAATCTGGGCATCTACCGGCTTGATCTCGCGTTATATCTCACCCCTCTCGCGAACATCCAGTCTTTCGGCAAGCCGGGTTATATGAGCCACCGCAGAATCGCCATCGGAGATGTCGACGGAGATACGACATTTTCAGATTCATCAAAGGCAAACTGGTACCCTGAGATTGTCACATCGGAATTTTCAGTTGGTCCAGCCAATGGCGGTACCAATGGGGCAGGCAACTACAATCATATCAAGGTATATGCGCTCACCAATCCCGCATCGTTCAGCCTGGGACTCGTGAGCGATCTTGTAGAAAATTACACTGGCGCAGTTTCTCCCACCTCGATGGCGGGCGGGGGTATTCTTCTTCCTTACCTCCAGGGAAATGCAATCAGGCTGGGCACACCGAAACAATTACTGGTCTCCGGTCTGGTGGAACCGGCAGTGATCCTCAATGCTCCGCCAATCCATTTTGACGTCATTGGCGATTCAACCTATGATATTTGCAATTCATACCCGGTCGGAACCGGCACGAATTTTTATTCGCAATATTC